>NZ_LZSZ01000081.1:0-18220 GCF_001665645.1 Mycobacterium sp. 852002-30065_SCH5024008
GGTGCCCGGGTCTTGGGCGTAGGCCAGCGCCGCGGTGGAGGAGGAGAACAGCGGGGCGTGCGCCGAGGCCAGCGCCGCGCCTCGGGCCAGCGCCGTTTCGGGCTCCTCGGGAGCCGACAGCGGCAGCGAGGTCGCCGCCTCGAGCGCGGGCTTGATCAAGGGGATGTCGATGCCAGAGCCGACGACGAACACGCCGTCCGGGCGGGTCTCCATCGTCTCGGCATGCGAAACCATCGTGGCCAGCTGGGCCACCGCGGCCTCGTCGTCGGCCGGCAGGGGCTGCCGGCGGACGTCGGCGATCGACCCGTCGGCGCTGTTGACGACCGCGAGGGTCGCGGTTTCGGGCTCGATGTAGAGCAGCGCCGTTTGCGCATAGTTGGTCTGGCTGCCGACCGCTTGTGCCAGGGCAGCCGCGGCCAGGAAGGACGAGACCAACATCACGTTCTCGACCTTGTGGGCGGCCAGCGCATCGCGTAGCGCGGCGGCCTCGATCGGGTCGGTGAAGGTGACCCCAGTCGAGGCAAGTTGGTAGCCGCCCTCGGCCGCGCCCTGACGCGTGCCCAGGATCGCGGAGACTACCTGGTTGGCCGCGCTGAGCGTTGCGGCGTCATCTTCGGGCGGAACGTCAAAGTTGTCTTCGTCGACGGTGGCGCCCTGGCCATTCTGGCCTTCGACCAGCACCATTCGGACGGCCGTCGGCGCCATTGACACCCCGAGTACGGTGTCCAAAGCTCCTCCAAGGTTCGATTGCTAGTCCTGATGTGAGGACGTGGCCGCCGCACCCCGCGAAAACGCCAGAGGTCACTGAGTCCCCACCGTGTGTTCCCCTTGTTCCACGATTTTACGCGCTCGCGGCACCTTCCGGTGGGGTTCGGGACGCGGCTACGGGATCGGGAGACCGTGTCCCAGGTGTCGATGGAGCCAGTCGTCCCACTGATCGCCATGGGAGGGGCCGGGCTGCGGTTGCGGAGAGACCGGCGCGGGAGCCGGCGCGGGCGGGGCGGACGCCGGAGGCGGCGGGATTGCGGCTGGCGGGGGCGCCTGGTCGGTCGGGGCGACGACGTTTTGGGTGATGTCGGGGCGCTGGGGCGCGTGCGGCCGGATGTCGACGGCCAGCGCCACGGCCAGGGCCACGACGCCGCCGACGAATATCAGCGTCGCCGCGGCGACGGCCAGCACCGATTTGCGGCTGCGTCGCTCGCCCGAGTGGGCGGCGGACTCGCGGTCGGTGCCGGTCGCCCGCGACTTCCCGGTAGTCGACTCGGCGCTGTAGGCCAGCTCGCGCCCGTCGGCCGAGGGATCCCCCGCGTAGGGCATCGCGATCGTCGACGGCGCGCCCAACTGCGCGTTGGCCGCCGCCAGTGACGCGCCGCGCGCCAGCGCCATCTCGGGTTCCTCGGGCGTGGTCACCGACAGCGACGTCACCGCTTCGAGCGCCGGCTTGATGTACGGGATGTCGACGTCCGAGCCCACCAGGAACAACCCGTCCGGGCGCGCCCTCATCGATTCGGCGCCGGAGACCATCGCGGCCAGTTTCGCCAGCGCCGCCTCGTCGCTGCTGGGCAACGGATGCCGGCGCACATCGGCCACCGACCCATCGGCGGTGTCGACGACGGCCAACGTCGCGGTGCGGGGCTCGACCAGCAGCAGCGCGGTACGCGCGCAATTGGTCGCGCTGCCCGCCGCCTGAGCCAGTGCCGCCGCGGCCATGACCGTCGACACCAGCATGACGTTCTCGATTTTGCGTGCCGCCAACGCATTTCGCAGCGCGGCCGCCTCGGCCGCATCGGTCCAGGTCACTCCGCTCGATTTCAGCTGATAACCGCCCTGGGCCGCGCTCTCCCGCGTGCCGAGAATCGCGGCGACCACGCGGTCCGCCGCCGCGACCGCCGTCGTCTGATCGGTGAGGCGGAAGTCGTCCTGGTCGACGGTCACCCCACCGGCAGCCTCGCCTTCGACGAGCACCATGCGGACCGTCTCAGGCGCCATGGACACGCCAAGTACGACGTCCACCGCTCCTCCAAATCAATTGCCGTGCCCGTGCGACGACACCTGCGTTGCCGGGGCTTAGTCACTTCGAGAATCGGCCGGATGACTTTCGCAGCTCGGCCGCGCCACCCCCAAGTCGCCACCCTAGCGCGCGAAGATGGGTGCGCCCGGGCCTCGCGAGGGGGCTACTTGTGTCCCCCGCCGCCACCGCCGCTGTGGCCACCGCCACCGCCACCGCCGCCGAAGCCGCCACCGCTGTGGCCGCCGCCACCCAGGCCGCCACCACCGCCAATGCCGCCACCACCCAGGCCGCCACCACCAAGGCCACCGCCACCAAGGCCACCGCCACTGTGGCCGCCGCCGAAGCCGCCAGCGCCGGGAGCGCCGATACCACCGCCGGGTCCGCCGACGACGGGCCCGCCGCCGTGGCCGCCGCCGAACAGGCCACCAGGCCCGGAGGGTGCACCGCCGCCCGAACCCGGGGTCGGAACGTGTCCGCCGCCCAGTCCGCCCGGCCCGCCAGCCGGGGGTGAAACGTGTCCGCCCCCGAGGCCACCGTCACCGGGGGGTGAGACGTGTCCGCCGCCCAATCCGCCCGGCCCGCCAGCCGGGGGTGAAACGTGTCCGCCCCCGAGGCCACCGTCACCGGGGGGCGGGACGTGTCCGCCGCCGAGGCCACCGGGGCCCGAACCGGGGGGTGGCACATGCCCACCACTGGATCCGCCCGGGCCCGAACCGGGGGGTGGCACATGCCCACCACTGGATCCGCCCGGGCCCGAGCCGGGCGGCGGCACATGCCCACCACTGGAACCGCCGGAGCCCTCGGGGACCGGCGACGTGCCTTGCCCCGGAGGCGTCTGGTGAGGCGGCGACTGCGGTGGCGGAAGATGCACCGGCGGCTGGGGCAGCACCGGCTGCGGGGGCGACACGTGCGGCGGAGCCTGGATGACCGGCGGGCTTATTACGACTGGGTTGGGCACGCGGATCGGCGGCACGATAACCGGCACCAGCGGCGGAATCACGACGGGGACCGGCGCCGGAGCGGGCGCCGCGGGCATGGGAGGCGCCGCGGGAACCGGAGGGGCTGCGGGCGGCGCCGCCGGCAGCGGCGCGGCAAACTGCGGAGTCATCGGCTTGGGCGCCGCCACGGGCTCCGGCAGGCTGAGCTTCTGCGCCGGGGCCGACGCCTCAACGGGCGCGGGCGGCTCCTGTGTCGGCACGATGAGATGTTGGCCGGGCGTGGGCTGCAAAGCGACGGTGCCGGTCGCGCGGATGCCGATCGCCAACGCGATCTCGAGCGCCAACACCGCGCTGATGCCGGCGACCGCCAACCCGCTGCCGACCAGCAGGGCCGGCCTGCGCCGCGATTGGCTTTCTTCGGGCATGAAGAGCTTTTCGATGACGACGGTCGGCGAGTCAGCGTCCTCGTCAGGCACCGCGCTGTAGGCGAGCTCGTCGTCCCCGGGCTCCGGCCCGAATGGCGCGTAGAGGTATTCGGGCAGCGAGTGCTGGTCGACGGCACCGGTGCCGGGGTCCTGCGCGTAGGCCAGCGCGGCGGTCGACGAGGCGAACAGCGGTGCGTTGGCCGACGCCAGGGCGGCGCCGCGGGCCAGCGCCGTCTCCGGCTCCTCCGGCACGCTCACCGCCAGGGAGGTCGCCGTCTGCAGCCTCGGCTTCAGCGGGCCGATGTCAACGCCGGAGCCGACCACCAGCACGCCGTCCGGCGCCGCTTCCAGCTTCTCCAGCCCGGCGATCATGCCGCCGAGTTGCGCGGCTGCCTGGTCATACGACTCGGCGTAGAGCGGTTGCTTGTAGACGTCGGGGATGGACCCGTCGGAGGTCTCGACGACCGCCAGCGTAGCGGTGTCGGGCTCCACGAACATCACCGCGGTTCGCTCGTAACCCATTGCCCCGCCGACATTTTGGGCCAGGGCAGTAGCGGCCAGGAAGGCCGACACCAGCATGACGTGCTCGACGCGGTGGGCGGCCAGCGCGTCGTGCAATGCCGCCGCTTCGAGCTGGTCGGTCCACGTCACGCCGATGGACGACACCTCGAGGCCGGCTTCGGCCGCGCCCTCGCGGGTGCCCAGGATGGCGGCGAGCACCTGATCCGGCGCGCTGGCGGTGGCCGCTTGGTCGGCGGCGGCGACGTCGAAAACGTCCTCTTCCACCGTGGCACCGTCGGCGTATTCGCCTTCGAGGACAACCATTTGGATTGATGCCGGTGCCATCGACACCCCGAGCACGATCTCCAAGACAACCCCTCCAAAGGTATTGCGAGACGAACCATGGTCAGGCGGAGGAAAAAACCACGGCTATCTAAGTATCGCGCAGAAAGCAGGCGCGGGAGCGCCTCAGAACCTATGTAGTCCTTATGAAGTTCTGATACGAGCGCGACGGCGTAGGTCCTCGCTGGCCCTGGTACTTCGAACCTACTTGGGAACTGCCGTAAGGGTGTTCGGCCGGACTGGTCAACCGCAGGATGCACAGCTGACCGATCTTCATTCCCGGCCACAGCGTGATCGGCAGGTTGGCGACGTTGGACAGCTCCAACGTGATGTGACCGCTGAAGCCCGGATCGATGAAACCCGCCGTCGAGTGCGTCAGCAGACCCAGCCGGCCCAGCGACGACTTGCCTTCCAGCCGGCCCGCGAGGTCCTCGGGCAGGGTGAACAACTCCAGCGTGGACCCGAGCACGAACTCCCCGGGGTGCAGCACGAACGGCTCCCCCTCCACGGGTTCGACCAACGTCGTCAGCTCGTCCTGCTGCTTGGCGGGGTCAATGTGGGTGTACCGGGTGTTGTTGAACACCCGGAACATGCAGTCCAGGCGGACGTCGATGCTGGACGGCTGCACCAAGGCGTCGTCGTAGGGGTCGATGCCCAACCGGCCGGCCTTGATTTCGGCCCTGAGATCACGATCGGAGAGCAGCACGCGACGAGCCTATCCGCTGCTTGCCGTCGGCCGTTCAGTCGGCGAGGTACATCTCCCCGCCCTTGGGATATCCGCCGCCCGTGGTCGTGACGTGGACGTGGTCATAGTGTCCGAGCCTGCTGGCTTGCGCGCCGCCGGGCGTGTAGTAGACGCCGCGCCAAATCGCGTCCTGGATCCCGAACCGGCGCGCGTTCTTCATCACGTACGCGACGATCTCGTCGCCCAGGGCGATGCCTTCGGCGCTCTGCGGGTTGGGGATCATCACGTCGAGGGCCAGCCCGAGCGGATGCCAGGGCAGCGGATCGGGTCGCACACCGCCGATTTCGTGGATCTCGGGGAACGTCGCGCTGATGCTGCGGGAGACCTGGATCGTTCTCACCTGCAGGCCCTGTTCCGGGGCGAGCCCGGCGGGCAGGAAGCGCGATCTCGTGTGGTACCTCGATGCCGCGACGGGCTCGGCCATGCCGTCGCCGCGCGACACATCCGACGCGAGCACAATCGCAGTCGGCTTCGCCGCCACGAGTTCTAGGCAACACGGACCGGTGTCACCAATAACGGGGACGGGGTCGTGCCGAGGGACGAATGGGCCGCCATCTCCCGCCGCCGCGAAGAACGCTGCGGCAGGGGCCAGCAGCCCTGCCAGCAGCAGCGGTGATTTACGCCGCTTCTTGGCTAATCGGTGCCGACCCACCCAAGGCACATTACGACAAGATCACGAAAGAATAAACATCGGTTCTGGAATTCGCGGGTCAGCGGCCATTCCTCGCCCGAGGACATTCGCCACGGGCATGGCGGCGACGCCTTGGCCGCATCCCGGCGGACTACTCGCCCAACGGATCTGCCGCCGGATGCTAGCCTTCGTTGTCGACAGCGCCGATGTAGTTCAATGGCAGAACATCAGCTTCCCAAGCTGAATACGCGGGTTCGATTCCCGTCATCGGCTCCAGTGTTTCCGCTAGCCGGGCGGTAGTCCCGGCGCGCTGTCGGCTCAGCCGTGGCATCTGCTCCCGTTTACTCCCGCACTCCGCGCCTGTCCTCCTGCTCTAAGGGCACGACGTTGTTTGCTAGAACGCCCGCCGGGGAACGTGCTAAGAAACGCAGTCATATGCACTCAGAGTGTTCATCTAGGTGTAGCAGGGGGGAACCATGAACGAGCCGAATCCGCAGAATCAACCGACGCCCGGTACACCGCCGCAGCAGGGGTATCCCGGGTACCCGCAGCAATACTCGCAACAGCCCTACGGTTACCAACAGCCAAAGAAACGGCGGGTCTGGCCCTGGGTGCTCGGCGGTGTGCTCTTAGTGATGTTTCTGGGCATGGGCGCATGCGTGGCGTTTGTCGGCGGCGTCGCAAACAACATCGACAAAGAATCGAAACGCCAAGTCACTGTTACCTACGAGGTCACTGGCTCCGGTAACTCGGTAGCCGTTACGTACTCGGGCCACGACTTCAATACAGCTCAAGACACGAGCGTTTCACTACCCTGGACGAAGCAGGTCACCGTCGACGGCCTTGGAAAGACCGTTTCGCTCACCGCGACGAATGGATCGGATAATGGCACGGTCACGTGCCGCATAAGTGCCAACGGGAAGGTGCTCGCAGAGCAGACGTCAAGCGGGCCGTTCGCTACAGCAAACTGCATTGGCAATGCCGGAAACGCTTAGTCACGCAATAGGATGACGTTGGCGCGCAAGCCGCTTTCGAGCGCTCTGCCAATTGCCTGCAGCCGGACTAGCGCACCACGTTCGGTTTGCTGATTAGTCGGCAAGGCAGCTTCCCAAGCTGAATACGCGGGTTCGATTCCCGTCATCGGCTCCACATCAAGCGCCCGTATGCGCCGTCGGCACGGCCAATGCAGTGCTACGAAGCCAATATGGCGCGCAGCATCGACAACATCTCGGAACGAGAGCCGGCGCCGAGCCGGCGGCGGATCCGCGCCACATGGTGTTCGACGGTCTTGGCGGAGATGAACAGCTGACGGCCGATGTCGCGGTACGGCAACCCAAGGAGGAGCAGCTCGGCGACTTCGCGTTCGCGCGCGGACAACGGAGAGGCCGACGGCTGTCGCGTCGTTTTCGGAGCGCGAGACCCGCGCTCGTCATCGGGTGTTTCCTCCACCGCCCCGACCAGCTTGAGATCGCGTGCGAGTTGCAGCATGTCGCCCGATACCCGGGCATCCGGCGTCTGCAGCGCGGCCTGACCGGCAAGGCGGGTCGCATCCCACGTCAACCCGAACTGGGCCAGGGAGCGTGCGGCCATGGTCACCTCGTCGGCGTCGACCTGGTCGGCGAGCACCCGCAGCCAGGTGCGACCGGCACCCGCCAGCGCTTGGGCGAAGACGCTCTGGGAGGCCGCCACGGTGAGGGCCTGCCCGTGCGGGGCCACGGATTCCGGTGAACCGGTCAAGATTCCGGCGTGCACCCCTGCCCAGTGCAGCGGCACCGACCACAGGACCGGGTTGCCCAGCGACTCCAACAGACCGAATGCCTGATCAAGGGTGTGCCGCAGCCGGGCCACCTGGCGCATCCTTGCTGCGGCGACCCACAATTCACCCAACGGCAGCAGGGTGAACAAGTCGATCGAGCACTCGGCGAGCACCTCCATCGCGGCATACCAATTCTTGTGCAGCGCGCCGGTGTCCCCGCTGCGCCGCGCGATCGCGGTGCGCAGCGTCGCCGCCCATAGCGCGTCGCGCCGATGCAGGTCGGTGGCCGCACCCGAGCAGGCGGCGTCGGCGTCGGCGCCGGCCGATGCGAGCTGGCCGTCGCACATCTTCGTCCAGCCGAGCAGCAGCAGGTGCCGACGTTCGAAGAGCCCGTCACCGCCGGTGCGCACCGCACGACCGATGATGCTGCGCGCCCGCACCGGATCGCCGCCGTGCAGCGCGGCCAGCGTGACCAAGGCGGCCGGGCTATCGGGGATGACTTCGCCCATCGATCCGGCCACGGCGATCGCCTGGCCAAGCTTCGCCACCGCGACCGGGTACGGCTCTTGCATACTGATCAGCAGGCCTTCGGCCAGGCCGCGGGCGGCGCGCGCGGCAGCCGTCGGCGGCCCCGCCCCTGGGACCCGCAGCGCCGCGTGCGCCGCCGTGAGGTCTCCCGTCGCGGCCAGTGTGATCGCGCCAGCGGCGCCGACCACCGCGTCCGGGTATGGCCCCAGCCAGGCGAACAAGTCGGCCGCCTGCCCCGCATGGCCGTCGTGGGCGGCGACGCTGGCGGCCACCCGCACCGCGGCGGCACGTTCGGCAGGATCGGCCGAACCGAGCAGATCATCGGCCAGCGCCGCCGCGCCCGCGCAGTCTCCGGTCAAGGCCAGCGCGTCGGCCAGCCGGCACGACAGCCCTTCGGCGCCTGCGCCGACCGCCGCCCGGTACAGCCGGGCGGCCCGGCCGGAATCGCGGGCCTCGGTCGCCGCGCGGCGCAGGAAGCTCGCCAGATCGGCGTCTTGCAGTCCGTGCTCGGCGAGACGCAGCGCGAGATCCGATGACAACGTGGACATCGCGAGTTGGGAACGCAGCAGTGCGATTTCGACTTGGTGGTGATTCGCGTTGCCGACGAGCTGGGCAACGGCGTCGTGCACCAACCGGATGAAGCCCGGGCTGTGTGAGGGCTCAATCAGCCCGCTGGCGCGCGCCCGGTCGACAAGCAGCAGCGCTTCGGCCGTCGAGATGTCCAGTGCAGCAGCAACATCGGCGGTTCCCAAACCGGGGCTCAACGACGCGATGAGCAGTGCGTCCAACGCTCGTTCGTCGAAGCGGCGCAGCCGGTCGATCAACGCAAACTTGGCCGCCTGCAACGGGTCTTGCGCGGTCTCGGCCACCGCCCGCATCAAAAACGGCAGCCCCGCAGTGCTGTCCACGAAGTGGTCGGCGACCGGCAGGGGACCTAACGATAGGCGCGGACACTCCCGTTCGAGGGCCGCGGCCAGCGTCCGCAGCGTGGTGTGCTGCTCGCAAGGCTCGGCGGCCACCACGACCGTCGCCGCGGGGTCAGCGATGCGCTCGACGAGCGCCAGCAACTCGGCGTCCGTCAACAGTTGCGCGTCATCGATGACCACCGCCGCGTCGGGTCGGTCCCCGTCACGCGGGGGACGCGTCAGCACCGTGACCCCGGCGCCGCGCAGGGCATCTCGAACGGCGGCCAGGACGGTGGTCTTTCCGGTGCCGATCCCGCCGCTGACCAAAACCTTGACCGGGGTTTGCGCGCCGTCCGCCAGCGCGTTGATGATGCGACGCGCGTCGGCCGGGACCTGGTTGGAGGCCGCAATATCTGGACTGACCATGCTGAGGGCTATCCGGGCGTGACGCCGGTGGGCGATCGGTGGTCGGTACGCGCCGTCGCCCCCGTGGCCGTGTATAGCAGGCAATTCGCCGACCCGAGCGAGCTGCCCATAGTGCACGTCCCTATGTCGATTCGGGTGACTGGCCTCGGCGGCCGCCGCCTACCCTAGCGCTCCCCCGCCGTGCCGGTCATCATAATCCCCGTAGGCACCGCCAGCCCCTAATGGGGGATCCCCTAATGCCGCGACCGGACAGGGTGGGCGCACACCGATCACGGCGGTGCCGTCGGCAGATAGCATTCCGGGAAACGGCTGGGTTTTGGCTGCGGGTAGGCGTTGACGTTGACGGAGCACACGCTGGAGGCGTGTCATGGCAAATGCATTGCTTGACTTTGTGATGTCCCTCGTGCGCGACCCACAAGCCGCCGCGCGCTACGCAGCAGATCCCGCGCAAGCGATCGCCGAGGCTCACCTGACCGGCGTTACCAGCGCCGATGTGAATCACTTGATCCCGATGGTGTCGGATTCGCTGTCGATGTCCACTCCGGGCGCTAGCGGCGGCGCCACCGAGCACGGCAACGTCTGGACGAGCGGTGCGGCCACGGCCGCGTTCGACGCGTTCCCGGCGCACGTGCCGGTCCAAGGTTCGGCGGGAGCCGCGGGGCACGGCCCGACCGGCCACGTCATCGATCACCCGCCCGCTTTCGGCGGCGAAGCGCCCGGGGCCGGGACAGATCCGCATCCAGCGCCGGTCGAGCTGCATGATCCAGTCGCTGCGCCCGACGAAATGCCCGATCAGCCAGTACACGACAGCGGATTCGGGATGGACGGCCAGGGAGTATGGGATCACTCCGTGGCCGACAGCCACACCGTCGAGAATGATCATCACGGATTCGGACTCGACCCACACTTCGGGTGATTTCGATTCGTTATCGACTTGGACGACGACCGCAATTGTCGGCCGTTATGGTCCTGAAGTGGGGAAATGTCGTCGATAGGGGGTGTCCGGCCAAGCTCCACCTTGTCCCTAACCACCCCCTAATCCCCTAACGGCATGGACTGAGTGATCCCGCCAGGGGCGCAATCCACTGGGGGATTCGGCCCCGTTACCGGCCTGATAAGAAGCGCCTAGCTTGAGTGTCGGAACGTCGGCGTAGCACCGGCAACGGCTCAAACGAGTCACAATCGAAAGGCACTGACGTGAGCTCTCTGATCGACTACATCCTTAGCCTGTTCCGCAGCGAAGACGCGGCCAGGGCTTTCGCTGCCTCTCCGCAGCAGGCGCTGAATGAAGCCGGGTTTGCTGACGTGTCCCCCGCCCAGGTCTCCTCCGTGGCGGCGAGCGCGGTGCCGGGGCTGGAACTAGGCAGTGGCGACCCCATCGTTGGTCTGCAGCAAGCGGTGGCCAGTCAGTTCGGTCTCGCGGCGGCCTCAAACGTTTCTGCGGCGGCTGGCGGTGAGGCTGCCGCTGGCCTTGGCGCCGACGTCGGTGCCGGCTTGGGTGGCGGCACGGAGTTGTCCGATGCTGTGGGCCTGGGCGCTCAGGTCGGCTACGGCGTCGGTGGGGGTTTTGGCGGTGAGGCCGGCGGCGGCTTCGGTGTCGGCGGTGGCTTTGGCGGCCAGGCCGACGCGGGCCTGGGGCTCGGTGGCGAAGCGGGCGCGGGCTTCGGCGCTGGTTTTGGTGGCCAAGCCGGTGGCGAAGTCGGTGGAGGTTTCGGTCTCGGTGGTGAGGCCGGCGGCGGCTTCGGTGTCGGCGGCGACGCCGGATGGCAAGGCGGCGTTGGCGGCCAAGCCGGCGGCGGCTTTGGTGTCGGTGGCGACGCCGGCGCGGGCATCGGCGGTGGCTTTGGTGGCCAAGCCGGCGGAGGCTTCGGTGTCGGTGGCGACGCCGGATGGCAAGGCGGCATTGGCGGCGAAGCCGGCGGTGGCCTTGGTATCGGTGGTGACGCCGGCGCGGGCATCGGCGGTGGCCTCGGTGGCCAAGCCGGCGGCCAAGCCGGCGGTGGCTTTGGTGTCGGTGGCGACGCCGGCGCGGGCATCGGTGGCGGCTTCGGTGGCCAAGCCGGCGGCCAAGCCGGCGGAGGCTTTGGTATCGGTGGCGACGCCGGCGCGGGCATCGGCGGTGGCCTCGGTGGCCAAGCCGGCGGAGGCTTCGGTGTCGGTGGCGACGCCGGATGGCAAGGCGACATTGGTGGCCAAGCCGGCGGCGGCGTTGGTATCGGTGGTGACGCCGGCGCGGGCATCGGTGGCGGCTTCGGTGGCCAAGCCGGCGGCCAAGCCGGCGGAGGCTTTGGTATCGGTGGCGACGCCGGCGCGGGCATCGGCGGTGGCCTCGGTGGCCAAGCCGGCGGAGGCTTCGGTGTCGGTGGCGACGCCGGATGGCAAGGCGACATTGGTGGCCAAGCCGGCGGCGGCGTTGGTATCGGTGGTGACGCCGGCGCGGGCATCGGTGGCGGCTTCGGTGGCCAAGCCGGCGGCCAAGCCGGCGGAGGCTTTGGTATCGGTGGCGACGCCGGATGGCAAGGCGACATTGGTGGGCAAGCCGGCGGCGGCGTTGGTGCCGGTGGTGACGCCGGATGGCAAGGCGGCGCCGGCGGCCATATCGCTGGCGGTAGTCGCGGTGACGCAGGTGGGCGCTCCGGTGGTGGCTTTGGCGGCCAGAGTGGAGCTGGCGGCCAGGCTGGAAGTCGCGGTCAGGTCGGAGCTGGTGGTCAGGCGAGCGCCGAGGGTGAGGCTGGCGGCGGCTTCGGCGGCCGCGTTGGAGGCGGCTACGGCGGCCAAGCCAGCGGCCAGGCAGGAGGCGGCTACGGCGGTCAGGCCGGCGGTCAAGCGAGCGGCGGCTTCGGCGGTCAGGCAGGCGGCGGAGCTCAACTCGGCGGCTCGTCGGGCGCCGTCGGCGTCGGCGGCCAGGTCGGCGCAACCGGTGGCGCGACCCTCGGCACCAGCGGTGGCGCGTTCGGCTCGGGTGGCGGCTCCGCTCTCGGCGGTGTCAGCGGCGCTACCACCGTCGGCGGTGCTGCCGGGGCTCAAGCGGAAGCCACCGCGTTAGGCAATGTCGGCCTGGGCGCCCAAGCCAGCGCCGCCGGAAACGCGGCGCTCGCAGCGAACGCCGGTGGTCACGGCGGCTTCCTGGGCAATGAAAGCGCAGCGCTCGGCGGCGGAACCCAACTGACCGGCACCCAACTAACCGGCGCCCAGGGCGGAATCGCCGCGGGCGGCCAAGGGGGCGCGCACGGCGGCATCCTCAGTAGCGAGGGCGCCACGCTGGGTGGCCACGGCGGCGCTCAGCCGACGGCTCCCTCCGCCGAAACCGGTATGGCAACTCAGGTCGGTGCCAGTGGCGGCGCAGCGGTTGGCGCCGGCGCTAACGCGCAGGGCAACATTCTCAGCCACGAGGGCGCTGCGCTGGGCGGCGGCACCAACGTCAGCGGCGCCGGGGCCGGCACCGGCCACGTCTCCGCGGGCCAAAGCGGCGTCATACACGACAGCAGCCCTGCCGTCACGGCCGGTGGCCACGCGGCGGCCGCGGGCGGCGGCTCCTCGGTCATTCAGAGTCCCAGCACCCCCGCGCACGCGGATCCGGGCGGGACGGCCGCGGGCCATAGCGCGGCATCGGTGGGGGCACACTCGGCCCTGCCGGGCACATCGGCGGTCGGCGACCCGTCCGGCCACGCGGCGTTCGACGCGTCGGACCAGTCGGCCGCCGACGCCCCGAATCATTCGGTGTTCGACCACAACAGCTACGACCCGGCGGCATCGCACACGCCGGTCCAAAGCGACCCGATGACGCACCACCCGATGGACCCGCACACCGGGTTCTGATCGGAGCATTACCGCGAACCGGCGGGGACCTTAAAGGGGTTCCCGCCGGTTGGTGGGCATACGGTGTTTCGGAATTCAACGCAGAAAGTAGGGCGGCCCGGTGACTCAGCCTGATGACCCGCGCCGGGTCAACGTGATCGTCGAACTGATCGATCACACCAGCACGATCGCCGACCTCAACGGCCGCGGCGACCTCCGTCAGCGGCTCGCGTGGGCCCGCGAACGCATTACCGACCCCCACATCCGGGTGGTGATCGCCGGCCAGCTCAAGCAGGGCAAAAGCCAGTTGCTCAACTCGCTGCTCAACATGCCCGTCGCGCGCGTCGGTGACGACGAGGCCACGGTGCTGATCACCGTCGTCGCCTACGGCGACCCGCCGTCCGCGCGGCTCGTCCTGGCAGGCCCCAACGGCGAACCAGAAACCGCTGACGTCCCGGTCGCCGAGCTGCAGACCGACCTGCGCCAGGCTCCGCAGGCCGCCGGCCGCGACGTGCTGCGGGTGGAGGTCGACGCGCCGAGCCCAATGCTGCAAGGGGGGCTCACCTTCGTCGACACACCCGGTGTGGGCGGTCACGGTCAGCCGCACCTGTCGGCGACGCTGGGACTGTTACCTGATGCCGACGCGATCCTCATGGTCAGCGACACCAGCCAGGAATTGACCGAGCCGGAAATGCGGTTCGTGCAGCAGGCCCATCAAATCTGTCCGGTCGGGGTGCTGCTGGCCACCAAGACCGACCTCTATCCGCGTTGGCGCGAGATCGTCAACGCCAACATCGGCCACCTGCAGCGCGCCCGGGTACCGATGCCGGTGCTTCCGGTGTCGTCGCTGTTGCGCAGCCACGCCATCACGCTCAACGACAAGGAGCTCAACGACGAGTCGAACTTCCCGGCGATCGTGAAGTTCCTCAGTGAGGAGGTGCTGGCCCGCCGCAACGACCAGCTCCGAGACCAGGTGCTGGATGAAATCCGTTCGGCGGCAGAGCATTTGATGCTTGCGACGCGCTCTGAGCTGGCCGCCCTCAGCGACGCCGGCGTCGGTGGGCGGCTCACCGAAGACCTGGAGCAACGCAAACGCGAGGCCAAGGACGCGCTGCAGCAGACGGCGTTGTGGCAACAGCTGCTCAATGACGGAATCACCGACCTGACCGGCGACGTGGACCACGATTTGCGGGCACGCTTCCGGGCCATCACCGAGCACGCCGAGCGGGTGATCGACTCGTCCGACCCCACCCGGCACTGGGCCGAGATCGGGGTGGACGTGGAGAACGCCGTCGCCACCGCCGTCGGCGACAATTTCGTCTGGGCCTACCAGCGCGCGAAAGCCCTCGCCCAGGAAGTGGCCCGAGTCTTCGTCGAGGCGGGGCTGGGTTCGGTCGCGATGCCCGAGCTCAGCGCGCACGCCATGGGCGCGGACCTCGGGCAACTCAATTCCCTGGCCCGGCTGGAGTCCAAACCCATGGGCAAAGGCCACAAAGTGGTGACGGGCATGCGCGGCTCCTACGGCGGCATGGTGATGGTCGGCATGCTGTCCTCGGTCGCCGGGCTGGGTCTGTTCAACCCGCTGTCGGTCGGGGCCGGGTTGGTGATGGGCCGGATGGCCTATAAGGAAGACAAGGAGAACCGCCTGCTGCGGGCCCGCAACGAGGCCAAGACCAACCTGCGGCGTTTCGTCGACGACGTGTCCTTCGTGGTCGGCAAGGAGTCGCGCGACCGGCTCAAGGCAATCCAACGTCAGCTGCGGGACCATTACCGCGACGTCGCCAACCAGGCCACCCGCTCGCTCAACGAGTCGCTGCAGGCGACCGTCGCCGCCGCGCGGTTAGAGGAAACCGAGCGCGACAACCGAATCCGTGAGTTGGAGCGGCAGTTGAACATCCTGACCCAGGTCACCGACAACGTCGACAAGCTCGCGCCCGAGGTGACACGGGTGTGAGCACCAGCGAGCAGGTCCGCGCCATCCTGGGCGGAACCATTCGCGCCTACCAGGCGGAGCCGGCGTACCGCGAGCGGCCCGACGTCTCCCACGAATTGCACCGCATCGCCGCCCGGCTCAACGAACCGATGCGCATCGCACTGGCCGGCACCCTCAAGGCCGGCAAGTCCACCCTGGTCAACGCGCTGGTCGGGGAAACCGTCGCGCCCACGGACGCCACCGAGGCCACCCGGATCGTCACCTGGTTTCGGCACGGCCCGACACCGAAGGTCACCGCCAACCATCGTGGGGGGCGTCGTGCTGATGTGCCGATCATGCGCGACGGCGGACTCGGCTTCGACCTGAGCAGGCTGAACCCTGACGACGTGGTTGACCTCGACGTTCAATGGCCCGCCGACGAGCTCATCGCCACCACGATCATCGACACGCCGGGGACCTCTTCGCTGGCGCGTGACGTCTCCGCGCGCACGCACCGGCTGCTGGTGCCCGAGGACGGGATGCCCCGGGTGGACGCGGTGGTGTTCTTGCTGCGCACTCTCAACGCCGCTGACATCGCGCTGCTCAAACAGATCGGTGACCTCGTCGGCGGGGCGGCCGGAGCCCTGGGCATCATCGGTGTGGCGTCGCGGGCCGACGAGATCGGCGCCGGGCGGCTCGACGCCATGCTCTCGGCCGAAGACGTGGCCAAGAGGTTCACCCGCGAGTTGAGCCAGACGGGCGTCTGCCAGGCGGTGGTGCCGGTGTCGGGGCTGCTGGCGCTGACCGCTCGCACCTTGCGCCAGTCGGAGTTCGTCGCGCTGCAAAAGCTCGCCGGGATCGACGCCGCCGAGCTGCACAAGGCCATGCTCAGCGCGGACCGCTTCGCCCGTCCCGACAGCCCGTTGCCGGTGGACGCCGGGACGCGTGGCCGGCTGCTCGAGCGATTCGGCATGTTCGGCATCCGGATCTCGATCGCCGTGCTCAAGGCCGGTGTCACCGACGCGGGGGGGCTCGCCGACGAGCTGCTGGAACGCAGCGGGCTGGTCGCATTGCGCAGCGTCATCGATCAGCAATTCGCGCAGCGCTCCGACATGCTCAAGGCACACACCGCGCTGGTGTCGTTGCGTCGGTTCGTGGAGGCGAACCCGATCGCGGGCACGCCGCGCATCCTCGCCGACGTCGACCCGTTGCTGGCCGACACCCACGCCTTCGAGGAGCTGCGCCTGCTCAGCCAACTGCATTCGCGCTCGATGGCGTTCCACGACGAAGAGCTCGCGTCCCTGCGGCGCATCATCGGCGGTTCGGGAACGGACGCGGCCAGCCGGCTGGGGCTGGCCCCCGAGGCGTACATTGACGCGCCGCGTGCCGCGTTCGCCGCGGCCCAACGGTGGCGCCGCCGCGCCGAGCACCCGCTCAACGACCCGTTCACCACCAGGGCGTGCCGCGCGGCGGTGCGCAGCGCCGAAGCGATGGTGGCGGCTTTCGCCGCGCGCGATAGCGGCGTCCGGCCGCATTGATGCCCCGGCGCTCACGTGTGAATCGGAGGACAGCGCCGGCCTGCTATAGGTTGGCTGCCGATACATTGTCGTGGCCGCGCATACGCACGCCGGCGGACACCTGAATTGGACGATATGTCAACGGAAGCAAGACGGGCGCTGGGGCTGTCGGCCGGGACCGCCAACCTGGCAGCCATAACGGCCGATCGGGCAGTGACTCGCACCTCGGTGCTGACGCTGTACCAACATCGGCCGCCCGAGGTTGGCGTTCCCTCCGAGAACCCCCGCCTCGACGAGCCCGGCTTGGTGGTCAGCGATTTCGTCGACCGGGTGGGCGACCCGGTCGCGATCGTGGCCGCCGACGGCTCCAGGCATCGCGGCGAGGCGTTGCTCGCCGACGCGTTGCGTGCCATCGCCTACGCTGCCACCGGCGGGCACCCGCTGCCGGAGGCGACGGCCGTGGCGTATCCCGCGCACTGGCGCCCCGCCGCGGTGGACGCGTTGCGCACGGCGCTGAGCCGGGTGCCCCAATGGTCGGGCGGTTCGGAATCCCTGTCGCTGATCTCGGATGCCGCAGGGGCGCTGACCGCCCTGCAGACCAACCCGGGTCTGCCCATCCGCGGGGTTGTCGCGGTGTGCGACTTCGGCGCCAGCGGAACCAGCATCACCCTTGCCGACGCCACCAACGGCTACCAGCCCATCGGCGCCACGGTGCGCCACACCGATTTCTCCGGGGAACTGATCGACCAAGCCCTGCTTGCCCACATCGTGGCGGATTTGTCGTCCGCGGGTTCCATCGACGTCTCGGCCACGTCGGCGATCGGATCGCTGACCCGGCTGCGGGCCGAATGCCGGGCGGCCAAGCAGCGCCTCTCCGCCAGCACCGCGACCACGCTGCCCACCGACCTGCCGGGCTTCCGCGGGGATATCCGGCTCACCAGAACCGAACTCAACGAAGCGATCAATCAGCCGCTGGACCATTTCGTCCAGGTTCTACAAGACACCTTGGCGCGCAACGGGATCCGCCCCACCGACCTGGTTGCCATCGCCTCGGTGGGCGGTGGCGCGGCGATCCCGGAGGTCACCGCGCGGCTGTCCGAGCAGTGTCGCGTGCCGGTCATCACGTCACCGCGCCCCCAGCTGGCGGCCGCCACCGGTGCGGCGCTGCGGGCAGCACGCGGGCCGGCCGACGACAGCGCAACGAAATTGGCCGCTGCGGCCCGCGTGGCGGCGCCACCGCCACTCGCGGAGCCGACCCTGCAGGACGTTGTACCGGCGTCCGCTGCCATGCCCGCACTGGCATGGTCGGAGGCCGGCGACGAATCGGGGCTGATACCCCTGGCTGCCAACGAATCCCCGAGCCGGGCGGGCGATGACGTTCTAACTTCATCCGCCGCGCCGCCGTTTCAGTTCGGCGACGAGACCGGTTACGCCCGGCCCGAGCTGCGGTTCGACGAACAACCCCTCCCCGACGAGGCCCGCCCCGCCGACACCGCCTGGTATCGACGGCCATTGGTGCTGGTCCTCGGCGCGGCAGCGGCGGTGCTGGCCCTCAGCGCGGTGATCATGCTGGCTTTGAGCCACGGCTCCACCAGCCCACCGTCCACGCCGACTCCCGGCGTCGCCACCACGCCGCAATCGTCACCGCCACCTTTCCCGGTGCAGACGAACCCGACCCCGGCGCAGCAGGCCCCCGTGCAGACCAGCGCGGTCGCGCCGGCTCCGCCCCCGACCACCACCCAACCCGTGCCGACCACCACCGAACCCTGTCTCTTATACACATCT
>NZ_LZSZ01000082.1:0-4455 GCF_001665645.1 Mycobacterium sp. 852002-30065_SCH5024008
GTCGCACCGGATTCCACCACGACGCCCTCGCGCATCACGACGACGGACTCGGCGCGTTCGGCGGCCAGCGCCAGGTCGTGGGTGATCAGCAGCAGCGCGGTGCCGAGTTCCGCGGTGAGCCCCTGCAGGTGGTCGAGCACCTGGCGCTGGACGGTGACGTCGAGCGCGGACGTCGGCTCGTCGGCGATCAGCAGCCGCGGCCGTCCCGCCAGCCCGATCGCGATCAGGGCCCGTTGACACATGCCGCCGGACAGCTGATGCGGATAGCGACCCGCTTGTCTCGCCGGGTCCGGCATGCCCGCCTGCCCGAGCAGCTCCACCGCGCGCCGCCGCGCCCGTCGGTCGGAGGTGTTGGCACGCAACGCTTCCGAAACCTGGAAGCCGACCTTCCAAACCGGGTTGAGGTTGGTCATCGGGTCTTGGGGTATGTAGCCGATCTCGCGGCCCCTGATGCAGCGCAGTGTCCGGCGGTCGGCCCGGGCGATGTCCGATCCGTCGAAGACGATGCGCCCGGCGGTAATTCGGCCGCCGGGGGGAAGCAGCCCGAGGATCGCCGCCGCCGTGGTGGATTTCCCCGATCCCGACTCGCCCACCACCGCGACCGTGTGGCCGGGCAAGACGGCGAAGTCGACGCCGCGCACGGCGGCGTGATCGCCGAAGCTGACTTTGAGGCCCTCGACTGACAGCAGCGGCGTGTCGTTCATGGCCGCCACGCTCGCGACGCCGGATCGAGGGCGTCGCGCAGCGCGTCGCCCATCATCATAAAGGCCAGCACCGTGGTCGCCAGTGCGCCGGCGGGATAGAACAGGATGGGCGAGCCCGCCCGCAACCGCGTCTGGTCGAGGTTGATGTCGCCGCCCCAGGACACCACCGACGTCGGCAGTCCGACGCCCAGGTAGGACAGCGTGGCCTCGGTGACGATGAAAACGCCCAGCGCGATGGTGGCCATCGCGATGACCGGGCCAAGCGCGTTGGGCATTGCGTGGCGCAGCAGAATTTGAAAGCGGCTCAGCCCCAACGCTTTCGAGGCGAGCACGTAATCGCTGGTGCGCACCGCGAGCACCGATCCACGCGCGATGCGGGCTATCTGCGGCCAGCCGAACAAGGCGAGGATGGCGATCACGGTCCACACCGTGCGGTGGTGCATGACCTGCATGAGCACGATGGCGGCCAGCAGCAGCGGCAGGCCGAAGAACACGTCGCTGATGCGGGAGACCACCGCGTCGATCCAGCCGCCGTAGAACCCGGCCAGTGCGCCGAGCGCACCGCCGACGACGAACACGACCAGGGCGGCCCCCAAGCCCACGGTGACCGATGCCCGCGCGCCGTAGACGGTGCGGGCGTAGACGTCGTGGCCCTGCAGGTCGGTGCCGAACCAGTGCGCGCGCGACGGCGGAAGCAGGCTCTGGCTGGGGTCGGCGTAGCTGGGGTCGGCCCCGGTGAACAACGCCGGAAACATCGCGACCGCAACGATGAACAGGATCAGCAGGCCGGCGATGACGAACTTCGGGCGGCCGCGCAGCCCGCGCCACGTGTCGCGCCAAAAACCCGATCGCTCAGCCATACCGGATCCTCGGGTCCAGCGCGGCGTACAGCAGGTCCACCGCCAGATTGGTGATCAGGTAGATCAGCACCAGCACCGTCACTATCGACACCACGGTCGGCGCCTCCTGCCGGGTGACGGCCTGATACAGCACACCGCCCACGCCGTGGATGTTGAAGATGCCTTCCGTCACGATGGCTCCGCCCATCAGCGCGCCCAGGTCGGCGCCCAGGAAAGTGATCACCGGGATCAGCGAATTGCGCAGGATGTGCACCGTCACCACGCGCGGCCGGGACAACCCTTTGGCGGTGGCGGTGCGGACGTAATCGGCGTACGCGTTGGCGGCCACCGCGGATCTGGTCAGCCGCACCACATAGGCGAACGACACCGAGCCCAGCACGATGCCGGGTAGCAGCAGGCGCCCGAACGTCGACCGCTCCCCCACGGTGACCGGTGCGATGCCCAATCTCACCCCGAAAACGAATTGGGCAAGGAACCCCAGCACGAAGATGGGGATCGCGATGATGACGAGCCCGGCGATCAGCACGCCTGAATCGAAGACTCCCCCCGTGCGCAGTCCGGCGATCACGCCGAAGCCGATGCCCAGCACCGCCTCGACGGCCAGGGCGATCAACGCCAGCCGTGCCGTCACCGGAAAGGCGTGTGCGAGAACATCACTCACCGGCAATCCGGAGTAGGAACGGCCCAAGTCCCCGTGCACGACGCCGCCGAGGTAGCGCAGGTACTGCACCAGGAACGGATCGTCGAGGTGATAGCGGGCCCGCAGTTGCGCGGCGACCTCGGGCGTCAGCGGCCGGTCCCCTGCCATCGCGGCCACCGGGTCACCCGGCAACAGGAAGACCATGCCGTAGATCAGCAGCGTGGCGCCGAGGAAGACGGGCACCATGACGGCGATCCGGCGCGCGATGTACCAACCCACTGTCAAGCCTTGACGATGTTCTCGTAGTCGGGCAGACCGTTCCAGGTGAGCTTGACGCTACCGACCTGCGGCGACCATCCGACCACCGCGATGTAGTACCACAGCGGCACGGCGGGCATGTCGTGCAACAGGATTCGTTGGGCCTCGTTGACCAGCACATCCGCTTGCTGCAGGTTGGGTGCGGCCTCGGCGGCGGCCAGCCCGGCGTCGAATTCCCGGCTCGAGTACCCGACGTCATTGGATCCCGCCCCGGTGGCGTACAGCGGGGCGAGGAATTCGATCATCGACGGGTAGTCGCCGATCCAGCCCGCGCGGAACGCGGTATCGATGGTGCGGTTGGTGATCTGGGTGCGGAAGCCCGCGAACGTGGGGTGCGGCGCGCCGACGGCGTCGATGCCAAGCACGTTCTTGATGCTGTTGGCCACCGCGTCCACCCACTCTTGATGGCCGCTGTCGGCGTTGTATGCGATCGAGTACCGCCCGCGCCATGGCGAGATCGCGTTGGCTTGCGCCCAAAGGTGGCGTGCCCGTTCGGGGTTGAAGTCAAATGCGGCGTTGCCCGGGATGTTCCGATCGAAGCCGGGCAATGAGCTGGCGGTGAAATCGCGGGCCGGGCTGCGGGTGCCGTTGAAGATCTGCTGACAGATCTGCGGCCGGTTGATGGCCGCCGACAACGCCAAGCGGCGCAGTCGACCTTCTTCGCCCCCGAAGTGCGGCAAGCGCAACGGCGTGTCGAGTGATTGGCTGACCGCGACGGGCCCACTGGCGGCGTTGCGGCCCAGGTCACGCTGGTAGATTGTCAGCGCGCTGGACGGAATCGTGTCCAGCACATCGAGATTGCCGGACAGCAGGTCGGCATAGGCGGTGTCCAGGTTGGCGTAGAACTCGAACCTCAAACCTTTGTTGTGGGGCTTGCGATTGCCGTGGTAGTCGGGGTTGGGTTTCAAGTCGATCTTAACGTTGTGTTCCCAGGCCGGCCCGTCGGGACCGTCCGCCAACTCATACGGGCCGTTGCCGACCGGGTTGCGGCCGAACGCGGCCATGTCCCGAAAAGCCATGTCCGGTAACGGATAGAAAGCATTGTGTCCAAGCCGCAACGTGAAGTCGACGGTCGGCGCCTTGAGCCGCACGTCGAACTCGAGATCATTGACCACTTGCAGCCCGGACATGGTGGACCGGGCCGGCTTTCCGCCTCCCCTCGGGCCGGCGACCTCGTCGTACCCGACGATCGGGCTGAAAAAGCTTTGTTGCAGTTGGGCATTGGTGCTCAGCGCCCCGTAGTTCCACGCGTCGACGAACGAATGCGCCGTCACCGCAGAGCCGTCGGTGAACTTCCAGCCAGGCTTGAGAATGATTCGGTAGTTGATGTTGTCGGTTGTCTCGACCGACTGCGCCACTTCCGGCGACGGTTTGCCGGCGGCGTCATAAGACACCAAACCAGCGAACAGCCGATCCAGGATGCGCCCTCCGAGGCTGTCGTTCGTGGCGGTCGGAATCAGCGGGTTCGGCGGTTCACCACCGTTCACCACCACCGACTCAGGGGTCAACGCGCCGCCCCCGCAACCCGTCAGCGACGCGGCCGCCAGCAGCCCGGCGACGACCACACTGGTCGCAAAGGCCCGCATCCGACGCATGACACCCGACCCTAGGGCCTGCGACCCCCGGTCGGTGAAGTGCCCGCGCCGAGCTCGTCAACCTAGAATCCCCTCGTGACTGTCGCGTATCTGGCTTCGGAGAGACCGGGTGTGCTGGCGGGGCAAATGATGTTCGCGTTCGGCCTTCCGGCAGCCGGATTGGTGTGTCTGATCATTGGCCTGCGGGAGCGCTCGCGCAGGCGTCGACAGTTCCCGCCGCCGTACCACCCCGGCTATCCGTATCCACCGCCACCGCCACCCGCCATGGGGTATCCGGGCCCGTATCCGGCTCCGCCGCCCTATCCGGGTAACCCGGGGCCTGTCTCTTATACACATCT
>NZ_LZSZ01000083.1:0-1400 GCF_001665645.1 Mycobacterium sp. 852002-30065_SCH5024008
GGTGTCTATGCGCCCGACTTTAGCGATCGAGGTGGCCTGAGCGGCACCGGTGGACCTCATCACCGCCAGCGGTCCTGGTCGCCCGGCGTTCGGTCACCGCCGTCACTCGTATCAATAACGATCAAATAAATGCCACACGTGTCACTTGAGTCCCATCAGTATCAACGTAACTTCGGCGGCGGACCCGTTTTCCACAACCAGGGAGAGTCATGCCAACCATCTGGACTTACATGCGTGCAGCGGCCGTCGTCGTCGGTTCGTCCGCAGCCCTACTCACGGGCGGTATCGCCCACGCCGACCCCGTGCCGGCTCCGCCGATCCCGAACATTCCGCAGCAGCTGATCAGTTCGGCGGCCAACGCGCCCCAAATCCTGCAGAACCTCGCTACCGCCCTGGGCGCGACCCCGCCGGCGGCGCCGGCTGCTCCGGGCATCACCTTCCCGGGAGTTCCGTCGGCCGCCGCAACGTCACCGGCGAATCCCGCGTCAAGTATCCCCTCGATCCCCGGGTTGACGCAGGCGGCGACGCCCTCCGCGCCGTCTGCCCCGGCGGCCACGCAGGGCCTGCAGGGGTTGATCCCGGGTCTGGGGCAGACGGCCCCGGCGGCGCCCGCCGCACCGGCCACGTCGTCCATCCCCGGACTGCCGGCCATCCCGGGGCTGTCGACGCCGACCGCCCCCGCCACCCCGCCGACCCCGCAGATTCCGCAGGCGAAGGTCGACATGCCGGCGTTCCTGCCCAATCTGCCGGTCAACATGCCCGCGCAGATGACCCTGCCGCAGGACCTGTCGGCACTGGCCGGGGCTCCGGCGGCGCCGGCGGCGCCCGCCGCACCGGCCGCACCGGCCGCACCGGCAACCGGGGCCAACCCGGTAGCGCCGCTGCTCGCCGCCCTGCCCTGATTAGTCAGCCCGACAGCAAAGCCACCCCCTACTGACCGGAGGACACACCGTGGCAACCACTTGGAATCTGTCCAAAGGATTGGCCGCTGTCGTGACGGCATCGGCTGCCGCGTTCGGGTTCTGCCCGAGCGCGGCAGCCGAACCGGCGACACCGCAACCTAACTCGACTCAAGAACTCCCGGGCCTGCCGGCGCTATCGCAGCTGAGCCCGATCATTCAGCAGGCGGCCACCAACCCCGGGCAGGCGACACAGCTGCTCATGGCCGCAGCGCAGGCCTTCAGCCACAACCAGGGCGCACCCACCGAGTCCCGGAACGTGGCCCAGTCGGTGAATCAATTCCTGGCCCAGCCGTTCCCGGGCGCGCCCGCGCCCGAACCCGGCACGGCCCTCCCGGACGGCGCGCCGGTGCCGCACGTACCCGCGGCGGGCGTCGAACCGGGCGCCCAGTCACACCTGCCGGCCGGAATCGACCCGGCACACGCCGCCGGTCCGGGACC
>NZ_LZSZ01000084.1:0-127391 GCF_001665645.1 Mycobacterium sp. 852002-30065_SCH5024008
CCGTTGTAGGTGACCTTCGAGCCCGGATCCATCACCAGCCCGGCCCGCGACGCCAGCATCGTCAGCTTCGTCTTCGGTGTGAAATCACCCCGGAACTGCCCGTAGATCAGGGCCCCGGCCACCACGGCGATGATCAACGACGCGATGCCGGCCAGCTTGTACGGCGGCTTCCGGGGGGCGTTGACCTTCACTGGTGATGTCATGGCGGCTACACCGTGAGCGCGAAGTTGGGGTTGACGCCATAGAGCGCCAACGCAGCGGCCAGAACGACGACCTGCACCGATACCAGCGAGAAACGCATCGATCGGCCGACGGCCTCTCCGACGCCGACGGGTCCACCGCCGGCGTTGTAACCGTAGAAGCAGTGGGTGATCATCACGACCGCCGTGATGATGATGGCCTCGAGGAATGACCAGAACACGTCGTCGGGACGCAGGAACGTCCGGAAGTAGTGCTCGTAGGTGCCGTTCGACTGTCCGTAAAGCACCGTTGTGGTGATCTGCGGGGACAGGAACGACATGATCATGGCCAGCGCATAGAGCGGGATGATGACGACCAGACCGGCCATGATTCGGGTGGTCGCCAGGAACGAGATCGACTTGATGCCCATGACTTCCAGGGCGTCGATTTCTTCGCTGATGCGCATGGCACCCAACTCGGCGGTCGCGCCCGCGCCGACGGTGGCGGCCATCGCGATGCCGGTGACGACCGGGGCGGCGATGCGCACGTTGATCAGTGCGGCGAAGAAGCCGGTGAAGGCCTCGACCCCGATGTTGCCCAGCGAGGCGAAGCCCTGAATCGCGACCAGGGAGCTACCGGAGAGGGTCACGAAGCCGACGATCGCGACGGTGCCGCCGATGACGGCCATGGCGCCGGTGCCCATGCCGATCTGGGCGATCAGCCGCAACGTTTCCTTGCGGTAGTTGCGCAGCGCGTGCGGGATGTGCGCGATGGCCTCCACCCCGAACCAGGCCATCTGGCCGATGTCGTCCACGCCGCGGGCCGCGGCACCACCGTAGCGGTTGAGGTTTTCGGCTGCCCGCGGGAAGCGGGCGCGCAATACGGCAGAGGTTGACATGTCAGTGGCCCGTCCCGAATCGCACGCCGATGGTCGTCAGCACGACGTTGACCGCGTATAGGGCGACGACGCAGAGCACGACGGTTTCGTTCACCGCGGTGCCGAGCCCCTTGGACCCGCCCCGCACGGTCAACCCGCGGAAGCAGCCGACGAGTCCGGCGATGAGGCCGAACATGGCGGCCTTGACGGTCGCGATGACCACCTCGGGCAGGCCGGTGATCGTGGTGAGGGTGGCGAGGTAGGCACCACCGGAGACGTTTTGCAGGTAGACACCGAACAGGTAGCCGCCGACCAGGCCGACGGTGATCACCAGGCCATTGAGCAGAGTGGCGACCAGCGTCGCGGCGATCACGCGGGGAACCACCAGGCGGTGGATGGGGTCGATGCCGAGCACCTCCATCGCGTCGATCTCCTCGCGGATGGTGCGGGCACCGAGGTCCGCGCAGATCGCCGTCGAGCCGGCGCCGGCCACCACCAGCACCGTGGTGAGCGGCCCGAGCTGGGTGACGGCACCGATCGCCGCACCGGCACCGGACAGGTCGGCGGCTCCGAACTGGGCCAGCAGCACGTTGAGCGTGAAGATCAGCAGCACCGTCAGCGGGATCGACACCATGATGGTCGGCAGGAACGCGACTCGCATGATGAACCAGCACTGCAGGACGAATTCGCGCCACTGGAAGGGCCAGCGGAACAGTGCCCTTCCCGTGAGGACGCACATCCGGAAGAACCCTCCGATGAGCGTCAACGGCGTCTGCAGTTGGTCCCGTACGTAGCCGACAAGGTAGGGGCCTTGTCGACTCGTCGACGTTGAAGTCACCGCTGCCCCCTCCAGCCGATACCGCGAGCCTCAGGGCGCCGCGGCGGATCGTGTAGCACGCCTCGCCCCCTCGCCGCTATGCGGCCGGGGGTGCCCCCACCTTGCCGCGACCCAACGTGTGTGACCATGGGCTCCCTACTGGCAAGTAGTAACGGAGACCACAGGAATGTACCCGATGGCCATGCACGTGTGAACTGCATCTGCACAATTAACCCTTCGTCAACAGCGGGCAAACGTTACAGTTTCCGTCAGCTTTCCTCTCTGCCAGTGAAACCTTCTGCGGTAGAGCGGTTTTCGTCAATATTTTCGGTGCCGTAACGGATCCGTAGTTCAGTCTTGAGCACCTTGCCGGCGGGGTTGCGCGGCAGCGCGTCCACGATCTCGAGCGCCTTGGGATGCTTATACCGGGCGAGCCGCTCGGCCAGGAATTCGGCCAACTCGTCCAGCAGCAGCTGCTCGCCGGCCACCGCCGCAACCGCGATCGGCACCTCGCCCCACTTGTCATGGGAACGCCCGATGACCGCCACTTCGACGATGCTGGGGTGGCTGGCCAGTACGTTCTCCACCTCGGCGCAGTAGATGTTCTCGCCACCCGAGATGATCATGTCCTTCTTGCGGTCCACCACCCAGACGTAGCCGTCGGCGTCCATCCGGACCAGGTCGCCGGAATGGAACCAACCGCCCGCGAACGCCTCCGCGGTGGCCTCCGGGTTGTTCCAGTAGCCGCTCATCAAAGTCGGTGCGCGATAAACGATTTCACCGATCTCACCGACCGGTACGTCGTTCATGTTTTCGTCGACCACGCGTGCGGCCACGGTCGGGATCACCTTGCCGACCGATCCACGTTTGCGGATCGCGTCTTCGCCCAGCAGCATGCAGGTGACCGGCGACATCTCGGTCTGGCCGAAGGCGGCCAGGATCTGTGTTCCGGGGAACGTCGCCGACATCTCGCGCAGCAGCGCGTCGGGCGCGGGCGCCGCCCCCCACGACATCACCCGCAGCCTCAGGTCACGGGGCCGCGCTTGTTGCTCGGCGCAGACCGCCTGCCACTGGGCGGGCACCAGGAAGAGGCCGGTGACCTTCTCCTCGGCCAGCACGTCGAGCAGTTGCCCCGGCTCGAAGGCGCCGAGCGGGTAGATCACCGTGGGGGTGCCGAGCAGCATCCCGGTCAGCATGTTGCCGATGCCGGCGATGTGAAAGAACGGGACGCCGATGAAACCGACGTCGCTGTTGATGTCGGCGCCGTTGGTGTAGAGGCCGGTCATGGTCTGGCCGGTCAGGTTGGTGTGGGTCAGCACGGCGCCCTTCGGGCGGCCGGTGGTGCCCGAGGTGTACATGATCAACGCCGGCGAATCGTTGGGGACGTCGACGGGCTCGTGCGAAGCCCCGGGCTCGTTGATCAGGTCTTCATAGCCGAGCACGCTGTCGTCGCCGGCGCCACCGGCCACGACGATCGTGTCCAGCAGGGGCTCGACCTCGCGAACCCCGGTGGCGACCGGGGCGAGCACCGATTCGGTGATCATCACGCGGGCTTCGCAGTCCTGCACCAGGAAGGCGATCTCGGCGGCGGTGAGCCGGAAGTTCAGCGGAACGGCGATCCCGCCGAGCATGTTGACCGCCAGCACCGACTCGACGAACTCGGTGCGGTTGAGCATCAAGACCATCACCCGATCGCCGAAGCCGACTCCCCGACGGCTCAACGCATCGGCCAGCGCCCCGACCCGGCGCCGCAGTTCGCCCCACGTCACGGTCTTGCCAAGGAACCGCAGCGCCGTCGCGCTCGGCTGCATCAGGGCATGCCGTTCGAGCTGATTCACCCAGTTCTGCCGCCGGGCCAGATACGGCTGCTCGGTTCCCTGCGCCAGATGGTTCGCTAATTGCGCGGTCAACCCCAACCCTTCCCTCACTCCCGCACCGCTTGCGCCAGGTTGATATTTGATAAAACATGGTGTTGTCTGGGTCACATTATGGCCTTACAGCCCTGCTGACAAGCCCCGACAAAAGTTTCAAATCAACCTCCGCGACGCCCCGAAAGCCCTGGCAGCCCCCGTGAACGCACCGATATCCACGCGACTGAGGCGCCGAGGGCCACTGCGCCGGGCGCAGTTGTCCGACGAGGTCGCGGGCCACCTGCGGGCGGCGATCATGTCCGGGGCCTTGCGGCCGGGGACGTTCATCCGCCTCGATGAGACCGCGGCCGAGCTCGGCGTCAGCGTCACGCCGGTGCGCGAAGCCCTGCTGAAGCTGCGCGGCGAGGGCATGGTGCAGCTCGAGCCGCACCGGGGTCACGTCGTGCTCCCGCTCACGCGCCAGGACGTCGAGGACATCTTCTGGCTGCAGGCCACCATCGCCAAGGAGCTGGCGGCCGCGGCCACCGACCACATCACCGACGCGGAGATCAACGAGCTGGAGCGCATCAACGAGGCGCTCGCCGCGGCCGTCGGCTCCAGCGATGCCGAGACCATCGCGGGCATCGAGTTCGCGTTCCATCGGGTCTTCAATCACGCGAGCGGGCGGATCAAGCTGGCCTGGTTCCTGCTCAACGCCGCGCGCTACATGCCGGTGCTGATGTATGCCGCCGATCAGCAGTGGGGTGCGGCCGCCGTCGACAATCACCGGCAGCTGATCGCGGCGCTGCGCCGGCGCGATGCCGCCGCGGTGATCGAACACACCGTGTGGCAATTCACGGACGCGGCCGCCCGGCTGAACGAGATGCGTGGCCGCACGGGGATCTTCGACTAGCCGCGATCGCGAGCGCGGCGGAGCCGGGCGAAGCGGGTCGCCGCCATAAAGCCGCGGCGATCGCGAGCGCGGCGGAGCCGGGCGAAGCGGGTCGCCGCCATAAAGCCGCGGCGATCGCGAGCGCCTAGCTTGCGGCCAGCTGCTCGGCGCGCCGCTTGAGGCTTTCGGCAAGGTGGTCCAGCACGTTGTTGAGGAGCTGCTTCACCATCGGCGCCGGGACCGGCATCGAGGTCTCGACGTCGAGGTCCACGGTCAGCAAGCTCGACGCTCCCATCGCCACCACGCTGAACAGCTGCTCCTGCTTGGTGAACAGGTCACCTTGCTGCAGCACGGTCTGGATCTGGTTTTCCCCGGGGTAGTACACGGCCTGGATGAACATGCTCTGCATGCCCTGGTAGTCGGTGTCGAGCCGCAGCTGGCTGGGGCGCCCGTCGTCGTATCGGGCGAGCACCCAGAGGCCCTTGATCTCCTCGTTCCACTGCGGGTAGGCCTCGAAGTCGGCGACGATCGCCATGATCAAGGCCGCGTCGGCGCTGACCTCGACGGTCTTGCTCATAACGGGCATTGGCGAAGCATAGCCGGGTGGGCGACGCGTTCCGGCAGTGCGGCTGGGCCCGCAGTTTCGCACGAAAGCCCCGGTCCCGCGGGCGATCTCAGGCTTATCGGTCCACGCGTGCCGACGACAGCAACGAGCGGACGGGGTCGGGGATCGCGACCGGCTTGCGACTGGACCGGTCGACGTAGACGTGCACCCAATGGCCCAGCGCGGTGACGGGCTGCGCCTGCTCTGCGTTTGCCGCCCGGAACACGCCGAGGCGGTACGTGACGCTGCTGCGGCCCAGCCGGGTCACCGCCAGGCCCACCGCGAGGTCTTCGGGGAAGTGCAGTTCCGAGTAGTACCGGCAGCCCGACTCGGCGACGATGCCCAGCGCGGGGGTGGTGAGCGGGTCCAGCCCGGTGCTGGTGTTGATCCAGGCGTTGATGGCGGTGTCGAACAACTGGTAGTACACCGCGTTGTTGAGGTGGCCGAACATGTCGTTGTCGGCCCACCGGGTTCCGACCGGCCACAGCACGGGGAAGTCGTCACTGGTGAGCCCGTCCGGTGCCGGCGGTACCACCGGAGCCGGCGAGGCCGGGGGTTCCGAAGCCATGGTTGTATTCCAACATGGTTCAGATTCGGGGGGCCGTGCTGGACCGGGTCGGTCTCGCTCGGCCGTACGCCGATTCCCGGCCGATCCGAGTTGTCGATCTCGACCTGGACCCGCCGGGCAGCGACGAGGTGATGATCCGCATCGAGGCGGCCGGGGTGTGCCACTCCGATCTGTCGGTGGTCGACGGCAACCGGGTGCGGCCGGTGCCGATGCTGCTCGGTCACGAGGCGGCCGGAATCGTCGAGCAGGTTGGTGACGGCGTGTCCGACCTCGCCATCGGTCAGCGGGTGGTGCTGGTGTTCCTGCCGCGGTGCGGTCACTGCGCGGCCTGCGCGACCCAGGGCCTGACCCCGTGCGAACCGGGCAGCGCGGCCAACGCCGCCGGGACCCTGCTGGACGGCGACATCCGGCTCCACCACGCCGGCCGCCGGGTGTATCACCACCTCGGGGTGTCGGGATTCGCGACGCACGCGGTGGTCAACCGGGCCAGTGTGGTTCCGGTGCCGCCGGACGTGCCGCCCGACGTCGCCGCGCTGCTGGGGTGCGCCGTGCTGACGGGTGGGGGCGCCGTGCTCAACGTCGGCAATCCGCAGCCGGGCCAGACGGTCGCCGTTGTCGGCCTGGGCGGTGTCGGCATGGCGGCGGTGCTCACCGCGCTCACCTATGACGGCGTGCGCGTCGTCGCCGTCGACCAATTGCCCGACAAGCTGACCGCCGCCCGCGCCCTGGGCGCGCACGAGGCGTACACGCCGCAGCAGGCCGCCGACGCTCGGGTGAAGGCCGCCGTGGTCGTCGAGGCCGTCGGTCATCCCGCCGCACTCGAGACGGCCATCGCGCTCACCGCGCCGGGCGGCCGCACCATCACCGTCGGACTGCCGCCACCGGATGCGCGAATCACCGTGTCGCCGTTGGGTTTTGTGGCCGAGGGGCGCTCGCTGATCGGCAGTTACCTGGGTTCGGCGGTGCCCGGCCGCGACATTCCCCGGTTCGTCGCACTCTGGCAAGCGGGCCGGCTGCCGGTGGAATCGCTGGTGTCGTCGTCGATCCGGTTGGATGAGATCAACGAGGCGATGGACAAGCTCGCCGACGGTACCGCCGTCCGGCAGCTCATCAGGTTCGACTAGCCGCTATCTCGGGTGCAGGGGCGCGACGGGTTCCACCGCCGCGTCCGGCAGGCGGTGTTCTTCGATGTATTCCCAACGGATTTCGTAGCCCAGCCCGGGGGCCGACGGTATCTCGACGAACCCGTCCGGGGTGAGCGGATCGCAGGGCGAGTTCAGATACGGCGGCGCGGCGTCGTATCTGGCCCCGGGCCCGAGCAGGCCGCGCTCGTAGTACTCGCAGACGTCTTCGCTGGTGGCCCCTAGCACCTGCAGGTTGCCGAAGCCGCTCATATGCAGCTCGCACCGCATGCCGACCGCCTCGCACATCCCGGCCAGCTTCATCACGCCGGTAATGCCTCCGCGCAGCACGTCGATGCGGCTGATGTCAGAGGCATGGCGCAGGATCCAATCCGCCCGGGTGTAGACGCCGCCCTCGGCGATCTCGGGAGAGCAGATCGGGATGTCGAGTTCGTCGCCGAGTCGCCGGTAGGCCTCAACCCGGTACTCGGGCATCGGGTGCTCGTACCAGTAGAAGCCCAGTTGCTGCAGCTCGCGGCCGACCCGCAGCGCGTCCTCGTGGGTGTGGTAGGTGCCCCAGGGGTCGAACATCAGCACCATCTCGTCGCCCACCGCCGCCCGAACCTCGCGGCACACCCGGATGTCCCAGTCCACGTGGGACGGCCGTGGCAGGGCGAACTGGCCGGTCGCGGGATTCCAGTAGTGGTAGGGGTGAATCTTGTAGGCGCCGTAGCCCTGACGCTTGCATTCGACGGCGTGGGCGGCGTAGTCGTCGGGCGATCCGAGGTTGTTGAAACTGCTGGCATAGGCCTTCACCCGGTCCCGCGCCCCGCCGAGCAGTTTGTGCACCGGCAACCCGGTGACCCGGCCGGCCAGATCCCACAGGACCAGATCGACTACGCTGCAGACGTTTTCGGGGAGCTTCGCCGCCCAAAGTTGTCGCCAGATCTCCGCCCTGTCAAACGGGTCCTGTCCGGCGAGCAGTGGGCTCAGGAATTGGGCGATCAGCGCCTGATCCCCGGGGAGCAGGCCGTCCTGGTCTCCATGGAAGTGACCGCCGAAGTAGTAGCCCTCGATCCCCTCGTCGGTGAGCACCTTGGTCACGGTCTGCACCACGCGATAGTCGGTCATCAGCTGGCCGAACGAGATTCGATCGACAAACGTCTCGAACGGCACCACCTCGAGGCCGGTGATCTTCATGGCAGGACATTCTGCCGATGGCCCGGGTGCTCAGAGTAGAGCCGAAGGTCCCGCGCCCGTCGCGTCCAGGGCATTCGGTCATCGGATCTGCACGCATTGGCCGCCGTCGACGACCAGCTCGGAACCTGTGATGAACGATGCCTCCTCGGAGACCAGGAACGCGACGGCGTCGGCGATCTCGCGCGGTTGGCCGATCCGCCCGAAGGCCGACGACGCGGCGAGCCGCAGTTGCGTGGAGTCATCGAGCATCGGGGTGGCGATCGGTCCGGGGAACACGGCGTTGACCCGGATGCCGAAGGGCGCCAGTTCGGCGGCGGCGTTCTGGGTCAGGCCGCGAAGCGCCCACTTCGCCGAGCTGTATGCGGCGTGGTGCGGGAAGGGGCGGATGGCTCCGGTGCTGCAGATGTTGACGATGGCGGCGTGCTGCGCCGCGCGCAGATGCTCCAGCGTCGCACGGATGCCTAGGAAAGCGCCGAAACAATTGACCCGCCAGGAGTTCTCGAACCCACCGGCGGTCTCGTCGGCCAGTGAGGCGCGGTGCAGCACGCCGGCGTTGTTGACCAGCGTGGTCAGCGCCCCGAATCGGCTGATCACGGTGTGCACGGCCGACTCCCACAGCGGTTCGGAGGTGACGTCGAGCTCGATCGCGATCACCCCCTCGTCGCCCAATTCGTCGACCAAGGCGGTCAGCTCGTGCGCGCGCCGATCACAGGCGGCCACCGAATAGCCTTCCGCGCGCAGCCGTTTGGCGATGGCCCAACCCTGACCGCCGGCGGCGCCGGTCACCAGTGCGACGTGTTGATTCATGATGACGTGACCTCGGGGGTGTCGGACAGGCCGCGGCTGGTGACGAACTGGCACCGCCGTCGCCGGAAACGCCACCGCCCGTCGCTGCGGACCAGTTCGTCGTCGTACAGGGCGGGCCGCAGGTGCAGATCACCCGCCCGGACGAACAGCACCTGCGACCGGGCCGTCGCGGTGTCGGCGTCGATGTGGATCCGGGAGACCCCGGTCAGGTGCAGCCCCCGCGGGGCATCCCGGAACATCCGTCCGATACCGTCGTGACCGGCGAAGGTCCGCCCGTAGACCAGGAATTCGGCGTCCGGGGTGAACAGCGCCAGGCACCCGTCGACGTCACCCGCGTCGAGCGTGAGGGCGTAACCGGCAATCAACTCGCGGATCGCGGTCTGATCGTCGCTCATGGTTCGGTCGCCTCGCGCAGGTGCTCCGCGGCTCCCCGGCGCAGCGCGTGCGATTCGGCCGTCAGGGTGATCATCGAAAGCCCCAGCTTCGCCATGGCGCGGCCCGTCGTGCCGTCCCCGGCGTGAATGCCGGTCACCAACCCGGCGCCGGTCGCCGCTCGGTGGACTCGCACGATGGCATCCAGGACGGCCGGATCCTTCGTCGCGCCAACCACACCCGCGCCCAGCGAGAGCGCCAGATCGGCGGGGCCGACGTACAGCCCGGCGAGCCCGTCGACGGCGCAGATGTCGTCCAGTCCGGCCAGCGCCGCGGCCGTCTCGATCATCGCGAACACGCTCACCCGGGACTCCAGCGCGGCGGTGTCGCGGCCCAGGTCGGCGCGCAGCGGGCCGAAGCTGCGAATGCCCGCGGGCTGGTAGCGGGTGGCGGCCACCGCCGCGGCGGCCTGGTCCGCCGATTCGATCATGGCGATGACGACCGCGTCGGCGCCGGCGTCCAGCACGCGCCCGATCGGGGCCGCGTCCGCGTTGGGCAGCCGCACCAGGGTGCCGATCGGCAGGTGTTCGGTCCGCCGCAGCATCCCGGCGATGTCGGCGTCGTCGAGGTAGCCGTGCTGGGCGTCGAAACCCACGTAGTCGTAACCGGCGCCGGCGAATTCCTCCGGGCCGAGCAGCGTCGGCCCGGTGATCCAGCCGCCCCACATCGGGCCGCCGCGGTTGAGTGCCCGCTGCAACGCGCTCCGCGAACTGTCGGTCACGCTCACTGTCCGATCGCGATCTTGATGCGCTCGGGGATCGGGCGGCAGGCCAGCTCGAAGGCGCCCTGGACGTCGTCGATGCCGAACGTGTGCGTCAGGTAGGTGGCGAGCAGCTCGGGATGTTCGGCGGCGAACTTGCCCGCGAGTTCCAGCATCCGCCGCCGATCCAGTGTCACACCGGATTTCAGCGTCAGGCCGTTGCGCAGCATGGCGCGCATGTTGATGGGATAGGCGTCGTCGTCGGCGACGCCGAAGTAGAAGATGGTGCCGCCGGGCGCGGTCGCGTCGACGGCGTGGCCCAGCGTGGCGACCTGGTGGCCGACGGCCTCGATGACGATGTCGGCGCGGTCACCGGCCGCGAGCCGGCTCACCCAGCGGTCGCTGGGGGCGCGCACCGGGTCGTCGACACCGAATGCGGTTGCCAGACTTGACCGGTCGACGGGGTCGACTCCGGTGACGCGCAGCGCCCCGGCCGCCTTGGCGACGTAGGAGAACAGCAGGCCGATGGAGCCCTGGCCGATGATCGCCACATGCCTGCCGGCGAGATCCGGCAACTGCTCGCAGGCGTAGAGGACGCACGCCAGCGGTTGCAGGCCGACGGCCTGCACCGGGGTCAGCGCCGGGTCGTACGGCGCCAGGCCGTCACCGTTGCTGACCACGCGTTCCATCATGCCGTCGAACCCGGACGCCCAGCCGACCACGAGGTCGCCGGCACGGTGTTCGGGATGCCGGCTGGCGATCACCTCGCCGGCGACTTCGTGGATGGGGAAGCCGTCCTTCTCGGCCGCACTGGCCCCGTCGTCACCCGGAAGGCGGCCGCGGGCGCCGCGAAAGGCCGGCAGATCGCTGCCGCAGACACCGGCGGCCAGGAACCGCAACAACACCTGTCCGTCGGCGAGGCACTCGGGCGTCTTCTCTGGGATCGTTGTCCGCTCGAACAGATAGGGGGCGACAATCCGGTAAGACCACACGTCAGACCTCCACCGGGATGTTGTTCCATCCCCATTGAAAGCTGGAGGGCAGCCGCTTGGCGGCCTCGGCTTGGATCGCGTAGTCGGGCACCCGTTGCAGCCATTCCTGCAGCAACACATCGACTTCCAGTCGGGCCAGGTGGTAGCCGATGCAGAAGTGTTGGCCGCGGCCGAAGGCCAGCGACCGGCGGATGGGCCTGTCCCAGACGAATTCGTTGGGTTCGGGGTATTCGCGCTCGTCGCGGTTGGCCGAGGCGAGCAGGGTGATGACCCGCTGTCCGGGCCGGATGGTCTCGCCGTGCAGGGTGAAGGGCTTGCGCGCGGTTCGGGCGAACCACTGCGCCGGGGCACAGAACCGGATCATCTCCTCCCGCGCGATCGGCACGTTGTTGCCGGGGTCGGCGCGCACCGCGGCGAGCTGGTCGGGTCGCTGGTTGAGCTCCCATAGACCGTGGGCGACGATCTTGGGCACCGTCTCGGTGCCTCCGATGAAGATGCAGAGCATTTGGGTCGCGACTTCGACGTCGTCGAGCGGGCTGCCGTCGGGCAGGCGGTAGCCGAGCAGGCCGTCGACGACGGCGAGCGGGCCCCCGGACCGGTCTGCGCGGCGACGCTGAACCACCGGCAGCAGGTATTGGAAATAGTTGGGCCGCGCTTCGGCGGTGTCCACCCCGACGCCGGGCTCGGCCAGGCTGCCGGCGTTGACGGCGGCGAGCACCTCAGGCGCGAGATCGGTTGAAATTCCCAGCAATTCGCATACGACGGATGCCACGACGATGCCGCCGTAGTCCTGGGTCAGGTCGAACGAACCGCGGGGCAGCAGCTGGTCGAGGCGCTCGTTGGCCAGCTCGCGGATTCTGGCCTCCCAGCCGGTGACGGCCCTGGGGCGCAGCGGCTGGGAGTGCGCGCGCCGGATCTCCGCGTACAGATCCGTGTCGAACACCGCGTGGAATGGCAACGGGTGCAGCGGCGGGTCGTCCACCGGCCCGGTGTTGTGCTTGGCCAGAACCGACGCCGCCGGCAGCGTCCCTTCCGACGCGACGAACGTCCCGTCGTTGACTTCCAGCACCTGCCAGATGTCCTCGAAGCGGGACAGCGCGAACGTGTCCCACTGCGGCATGTAGTACACCGGATGATGGTCGCGCAGGATTCGGTAGTACGGCAGCGGATTCGCCATCACGTGCGCGTCGAAGGGGTCGTAGGCGAAGTGCACGGCCTCTTGCTGCCGCATCACTGCAGCGGCGAGGGCGGTAGGGCCTGCAGGATCGAGTCCTCCCAGCCGTCGCGCAGCGCGGGCGCCACGCTCATCCAGGTGACGATCTCGGCGGGTGGGCTCTCCTTCCACGAGGGGTAGTGGTTGGCGAAGCATTCCCAGCCGCCGTCCAGCGCCCAGTAGTGGATGACCTCGTTGTAGCGGAAGGTCGTGGTAAACGAGCCCAGCCAGCGCTTGCCGGTGCGTTCCGACCATGGGACGTAAAGGCGCTCGAGTTCGCGGATGTAGTCGTCTTGACGCCCCGGCTTGGTTTGCATGATCTCCTGGATCACCAGCGGCGCAGCGAAATTGGCTTCCCGCAGCTGGGCCAGAGTCCTGTTGCTGGGGCCGGGGTACATGATTCGGCCCTCCCCCGCGGCGCCGATGTCGGCCAGAAAGGCGGACCATTTGCCGGCCGCGGCCTCGTGACTGCCGCCGCGGGCCTGGGCGGCCCCGATCCGCGCATAGTCGGCGAACCCGTCGATCTCCCAGATGACCGTCACCTGCGGCCAGTGGCCGTTGTAGGGGGTGGTCTCCCAGATCGCGAACAGCCGGGCGCCGATCTCTTCCATCATCGGCCGGTAGGTGTCGGAGAACACCTCGGTGAAGCGGTCGCTTCGCCCGGAGCCGAGCGAAATGGTCTCGTGCAGATAAAGCAGCGCGTGGCGGTAGTACTTCTTCATCGGTCGAGCCGGACCAACCCCGAGTCGCCGCGCCCACAGGTCACCAAATCGCAGAGCAATTTCTCCGTGGAATACACTGCGGGACAATCACTCCCGGCCGCCGCCAATGCGTGGCCCTTGAACCTTCGTGCGGCCGCACTGAGCGCGTACTGCGCCCTGGCCACCCCGCGGTCCACGCGCACGGGCCACCCGGAGGGCGTCTGACCCCACAACGTGACTTCGGTCAACCGGTCGTCGAGCGACGTGAGCACCTTGTCGCGCACGCGCGCATCCGCGGTGAACGCCTCGGCGCTCACCGCCAGGCTGTCGCTCGTCGAGCCGGCGCCCATCGCGGCGAGCCACTCCTCGAGATTCCGCGCCTGCACGCCGAGGATCCGCAGGGAGCGGGCGTCGCCGTCATTCGGCAGCAGCACCGTCACCTGCCAGCCGGCCATCGCCCGGTCGTAGAGCCAACCTCCGGCCGACTCGACGACGTCCAGGGCACTCACCGCAATGACGTCGAGCCGATAGCGCAGACATTCGCGGTCGGCACGGCTCGCCCGGGCGGCGTGCACCCGGCTGCCTTCCCTGATGTCGAACGTTGACGTGACCATTCAATCCGTTCCTCACCGCCGCACCGAATCCGTGCATTGGCGTTTACCGCAACGCTTGTCCTGGGCTGGGGCCGCCTGAGGCGACTCACCGGACAGCGTGACACTTCAGAGTAAATTTGTAAAGGCGCGACCGGTGGTCACGAGCCGCGGCGCGCCTTGAGTTCGGCGAGCACTTCCTCGGTGTGCTGCCCGAGTTCCGGTGCCGCAGAACGCGGTGCCCAGGGTGTGCCGTGGAAATCGGCCGGTGTGGCCACCATCGGAACGCTGGACTGGCCGTCGGGCACGTCGACGATGCCGCCCGCGGCGTGAAACTGCTCGTCGGCGACGACGTCTTCGAGGCTGTTCACCGGTGACCAGAAGAAATCGGGTTCGGCCGCGAAGGCCTGCGCCCACTCGTCGAGGGTGCGGGTGGCAAAGATGGCATCCAGCTCGCCGATCAGCTCCGCCGAGTTGACGAAGCGGGCGTATGCGTCGCCGAACCGCGGATCGGTCAGCCACTCCGGGTGGCCGACGGCACGACACAGCGGGGGCCAGTGCCGATCGCCTTCGAGTCCGACGATCCAGAATCGCCGCCCATCGGCGGTGGCGTAGTTGTTCATGCAGGGATTGCCCATCGATTCGCGTTGCCCGATTGCGATCGGTTGGCCCGTGAGCAGGTAGGTGTTGAGATCGAAGCTCACGGTGTAGGCGCCCTGCCGATACAACGATGTGCTCACCAGTTGACCGATCCCGGTGCGGGCACGGGCAACCAGCGCCGCGCAGATGGCCGCCGCCAGCGTCATGCCGGCCGAATGATCGCCCATGCCACCGCGCTGGAACGGTGGCGTATCGCCGGGCCGGGTGAGCAGATGCGCCACCCCGGCGCGCGACCAGAAGGCGGCCACGTCGTAGGCGGCCCGGTCCGCGTCGGGTCCGGTCTCGCCGTATCCGGTGATCAGCCCGTACACCAGGCTCGGGTTGCGGGCGGACACCGATTCGAAGTCGAGCCCCAGGCGTTGCAGCGCGCCGGGCCGCACATTGGTCACGAAAACGTCGGCACCGGCGAGCAATTCGAACGCGGTGTCGAGGTCCGCCTCCTCCGCGAGGTCCAACACGACGCTGCGCTTGGAGCGGTTGTCCATCTCGAAGGGTGGGTTGATTCCCAGGTCGCAGCCCAGCATCCTGCCGAACATGCGTCCAGGGTCACCGCTCGGCGGTTCGATCTTTATGACGTCGGCGCCCCAGTCGGCCAGGATGCCGCCGGCGGCCGGTCCGGCCACCCAGACTCCGAGTTCGACGACCTTGACGCCCTCCATCGGTCCCGCCATGGCTAAGTTCCTACCGGTTGGCCGCCCGAAGCGCACGCATCCCGGGATTTCGCGCCCGTTATCGGCGGAGCCCTGATCTGCCGACCGATGATTCTGCGCGCCGCGGTGTATCGGAAGAACATGCGGGCATCGTGCGACGGCTCGCGGCGGTGTGCCCACCAGATGTGCGGCCTGCCGGCAACCCCAACAAGAAAGGAGACGGTCGTGACCATACTCTCGGGAAAAGCGATTCTGATTACCGGTGGCAATCGCGGAATCGGGCACGCGCTGACCGTGGAAGCGTTGAAGAGAGGCGCGGGACGGGTGTACGTGGGTACCCGAAAGGCCTTGGCGGACACCGGCGATTCGCGCGTGACGCCGTTGACCCTGGACATAACCGACAAGGCTGATCTCGAGGCGGCGGCCGGGCAGGTCGACTCTCTCGATATCGTCATCAACAATGCCGGGCTTGCTCTTTACGATGACTTAAGTGACCCCTCCGCGCTCCAGCAACATCTTGCGGTCAACCTTTTCGGCACCTACGCCGTCATCCAGACCTTCCTGCCCTTATTGGTCCGTTCCGGAGGATCGATTGTCAACAATCTGTCGGTGAACGCGTTGGCCCCCCTGCCACTCATCCCGGCCTACTCCGTCTCCAAGGCTGCCGCGTTCTCCATGACGCAGTCGCTTCGTGCCATGTTGGCCGGGCAGGGGGTGCGGGTGCATGCCGTGCTGACCGGGCCGGTGGACACCGAGATGACCCGCGGCCTCGACATACCGAAAGCCTCGCCGCAATCGGTGGCGCACGCCATCTTCGACGGGGTGGAGAACGACGATGACGAAATCTTCCCCGATCCGCTGTCAAGGTCGCTGGCCGAGCGCTGGGACAGCGGCGCCATCAAGGTGCTCGAGCGCCAGTACGCGGCGCTGCTCGATGCGGACCACTGAGCCAGTCACGGCGTGAACCGGCTCGGCGGACAAAGGTCTAGCCTCACACCATGAGCCTGGTAGCCGGACGTGGTCCGCTCAGCAGTGATCCGGCCGGGCGATTCGCGCCCCCGCTGCCCGCCGAGGTCGTCTTCATCGAGCCTCATCCGCGCCGCGTGCAAGCTATCCAGGATGGGCGGCTTGTGATCGACACCGAAGGGGCGTTGCTGGTGCACCGGCGGGGGCAGCCGCTGAGCTATGTCTTCCGCTCCGACGAGGTGGGTGACCTGCCCACCGAACCCGAGCCGGAGGCGCCGGGCTTCGTGCACGTGCCCTGGGATGCGGTCGACACCTGGATGGAAGAGGGCCGCGAACTCGTCCACTACCCGCCCAATCCCTACCACCGCGTCGACTGCCGCCCCACCAAGCGTCGCTTGCGGGTCTCGGTCGCCGGCACGGTGCTGGTGGACACCGACGACACGGTGATCGTGTTCGAAACATCCTTGGCTCCAAGGCTTTACGTCGATCCGGTGCGCGTACGCACCGACGTGTTGCGCCGCTCGGACACGTTGAGCTACTGCAACTACAAGGGCTTCGCCACCTACTGGTCCGCCGATGTGGACGGCCGGTTGGCCGACGACATCGCATGGAGCTACGCCGACCCGCCGCCGGAAAGCCTGCCCATCAAGGGATTTCTGAGCTTCGACCTCGTCCGCGTGGATGTCGTGGCCGAGCTGCCGCGCACGGGCGGCTAACTCGCCAGCCCGACGATCGCCAGCATGAACAGCACCCCGCCGATGGTGCACGCCAAGGTCACCGGAGTCCGATGTCCGGCGTGCGCCCTCGGCAGGATGTCGGCGCTGGCCAAGTACATCAGGAAACCGGCGAAGAATCCGAGATACAGCTCGAGCAGGCGATGGGGGATCGTCACCGCCAGTGTGAGCGCAGCGCCCGCCACCGGTGCGATCGCGTCAGCGGCCAGCAGTGCCAATGCCCTTCGACGGTCGTTTCCATAGAGCGATGTGACGGTGTAGGTGTTGAAACCGTCCGCGAAATCGTGGCCTATCACCGCGACCGCCACCACCGCGCCCGCCGCAGTTCCCGCCTGAAAAGCGGCACCGATGGCGAATCCGTCCATGACGCTGTGGCCGATCAGCCCCGACGCGGCAAGGATCCCGACGCCGGGCGCGTCCGGATCACCGGCATCCTCCTCCGATCCGTGACCGCGGTGGATGCCGACGGTGTGTTCGATGACGTGCAGCACCAGAAAGCCGAGAACGAACGCCACCAGCGGAGCAGGTATGCCGAACAGGCTCCATGGCGTCTGGCTCATCGCTTCCGGCAGCAGGTCGAAGCCCACCGCGCCGAGCATCAGCCCGGCCGCCAACCCGAGCACCAGATAGCGGTAGGAACCGATACGCAGCGCGGCAAAACCGCCCAGCAATGTGGTCACGAACGAGCCGAGGGCCACGAGAACAACCACTGCGGGGGCCTACCTCTCTGCGAGGAGATGCTCGGTGAAAAGGTAGCGCCCTCGGGGAGGGTTGGCCCACCCGAACGTCTGAAGCTAGCCGCCGTAGCTAGGCCGCCCTAGCTTGAGCTCGTGCTGGGCAATCATGTTGCGGAACACTTCCAGCGTGCCGCCGTAGATCCCCAGCGGCAGGGCTAGCCGGTAAAGGTGTTCCGCCGCACCGTCGGTGGCGGAGCCGGGAGTTTCGGTAGGCAATGCCGATGCGGTTCCCATGATGTCCATCAGGTCCGGGGTGACGTCGCGCATTGTCTGCGCGATCGCTACCCGCCCGAACATCCCGGGCGTGGACAGTGCCGCCTCCATCCGGGCCACGTCACGCCCGAGCCGGTATTTGACCGAGTCGTCGTCCAGCGGCGTCCGCCGGTCGGGACCCGGTCGACCGACGACGGCCGCCACCGCGTCGATGACTTCGGCCATCAGGTCGCCGTGCGCCGACATCGCCGCAATGTATTGCAGGCCATGATCTTCCCGATCCACCAGGCCGTGCTCTGAGTCCAGCGCCGCGCGCATCACCGTCCAGCCATCGTTCACTTCGCCGATCCGGTGGAGGTCGTCGACGCGGACGTCGCTGTAGTAGACGATGTTGGTGCGGTCACCGTCCAGGGTCCGGATCCCCTGGATCTCGACGCCAGGCGAGTCGAGGGGCACCAGGAACATGGTCAGGTTGCGGTGTTTCCGGCCCTGGGGGTCGGTGTTGGTGAGCAGAAAGACATACCTGGCGTTCTGCGCATTCGACGTGAACATCTTGGAGCCGTTGATGATCCAGCCAGATCCATTCGCCTCCCGCACCGCGCGCGTCTTGCAGGTGGCGACGTCGGAGCCACCCTCGGGCTCGGTGTAGCCCAGGCAGAGCCGAATCTCGCCGGACAGCACGCCGGGGACCATCTGGTCGGCGAGCTCCGGTGCCCCGAATTGCCGCACCAACCGGGCGACGACGGACGTCGTACCCCAGTGATACCAAGGCGTATGGGCCCGGGCGATCTCGAGTTGGAAGATGCGCCGGCGGACCGGGCTGAATCCGCCCTCGGACTCCAGCTTCCAATCCGATGCGAGGTAGCCAGCTTCGCCCAGCGCCAGATGCACTTGCTCGTCGAAGTTTTCGCCGAACTCCAGCTGTCGGTGGAGCACTTCGTCCGTGACATGCTTCGCGATGAAGGCGCGGGTCTCGTCGCGGAAGGCCCGGTCTTCGGGCGAGAGTTCGACGCGGGAGAAGTCCATCAGGCCGCGTCGATCACGAGGGTGCGGAACCGATCGAGGGTCTCGAGTGCGTGCGCCATGCCGTCGCCGGGGAGATGGACGCTCACCCACGTCACGCCCAGTTTCGCCAGCTTCTCCAGGCCGTCGAGGTAGGCATCCCCGTTGAATTCGTCGTCGGCGGGGCTGCCGCCCTCGAAGTTGGTGAAGGTGATGTCGATCGCCGACCAGTCCCTGCCCGCGGCATCGCACCGCCGGCGCAGGTCGTCAATGCCGTCGGTGAGGCGCGCCAGCGAGTCGATGACCGCCGTGCCGGCGGTCTGGGCCAGTTGGGGCGGCGCGGGGAATGGGCACCAGCCGTCACCGTATTGCGCCACCCGTTGGCGCGCTGACGACGTGTTGCCGCCGATCCAGATAGGCGGGTGCGGGTCACTCAGCGGCCGGGGGTGCGCGGTGATCCCGCGTGCACTGAAATGCCTTCCCTCGAAAACGATGTCGTCACCGGTCCAGACTGCCCGGATTACCTGCAGCGCTTCCTCGAAGAGCTCGGCCCGCTCGTCGTAGCTGACCCCCAGCGCGGCAAATTCCCGCTTGAGGTAACCCACGCCCACCGCGAGCGTGAACCGGCCGCCGGAGAGCAGGTCCAGCGTGGCACCAGACTTGGCCACCACGAACGGATTTCGATACGGCAGCACCACGATGTTGGGAATCAGCCGCAGTGTGGTCGTCGTGGCCGCGGCGAAACCCAGTGCGACAAAGGGATCCAACGCGTCGTGCCCACCGGCCTCCAGCCATCGCTGCGACGGCGCCGGGTGATCCGTGAAGCCGAACCCGTGAATTCCGGCCGCTTCGGTGGCTGCGGCCACCTTCCCGATGCCATCTCCGCTCACCAACTCCGGGTTGTACGGGTGGCTGTGCATCGGGTGGGTGATGGTGAAATGCATGACAGCGACCGGCCGCTAGAACCGTGCGCGGGAGTCGATGGCCGTGTCGGTGGTGCGCAGCGGGCGGATCAGCGCCTCCTGGGCGAAGGAGCACAGCAGCTCCCCCTCCTCGGAATGCACGGTGCCGCGCACGTACGACATGCCCGCCCCGACCTGGGTGCTTTCGTGGGTGTACAGCAGCCACCCGTTCCAGCGCACCGGCTCGTGGAACGCGACGGAGATGCTCATCGGTGCCGTGGACACCGTCAGGTGCGCCTGAGCGGTGCCGATGCCGGGGTGCGCCCGCATCGTGGTGGAAATCCCGAGATGGCCGGTGAAGTAAGCGATGAGCGCCTTGGCCAGGTCGTCCCGTTCCGGGATCGGATCGTAGTGCAGCCAGGCGTACAGCTCCGGCGGCCCGACCTCGTCCGGGCTGTTGACGTCGACGACGTCGACCAGGCGCAGTTCCCGGCCGACCATCGGCATCGGCGAGGGGTTGGCATCGGCGGGTGCGGCCACGTCGGGGCGCGGCAGGTGGTGTCGGATGACGTCACCGGTGGGGACGTCGGCCAGCACCGTGATGCTCAGGCAGCGCCGCCCGTTTTGGTGCACCGCGACCACCGCGGTGGCGGTGGACCGGCCCTCGGCGACGACGTCGAGGACAAGCTCGATCGCCGGTCCAACGGTTACGGCGCGGGAGAACACCGCGTGTGCCGAGCGCACCGACTTGTCCGGAAATCGCTTCGCCACCGCGACGATCGCCTGGGCGAGCACCTGGGTGCCTTCCACCACTTGCCGTTCGTCGCCGGCGGCTCCAACATCACCGCCGGTGTCACCGGTGAACCGGTCCTGCCCGTCTGCCTGCACGTCGAACAGGTCCAGCAGGCCCTGCACCGTCCACTCGGTCTGCTCAGATTCGGTAGTCAAATCCGCTCCCTATCTCGTTGGCAGCTCATCGCCCAGCGTGACACTTTGGCTAAGATTTGTAAAGCTTGGCTAACCGCTTTCGCCCAGTCCGCAGGGGCCGTCTACGACTTCGTCACCAATCCGGAGAATTGCAGGCCGTCGCGCGGGAACCCGCCCGGCAGCGAGATTGACACCGGTACCCGCGGTGCATGACACTTTGGCGGTGTTTTGTAAAGCGGAAGATGCCGGCAAAGGCCGTAGCGGATGATTCCCGAGCCGCTGGCCAACGGCTTCTGCTTCGGCGAAGGACCGCGCTGGTTCGAGGGACTGTTGTGGTTCTCCGACATGCTGGGCGAGGCGGTCCACACCTCGACCATGGGCGGCTCGCTGACCACGTTGCCGCTGCCCGGGCACTGCCCGTCGGGCCTGGGTTTTCGCCCCGACGGATCGCTCCTGATCGTCTCGGTCGAAGACCGCAAGGTGTTGCGCTACGACGGTGAAAACGTCGACACCATCGCCGATCTCGCCGAACTGACACCGGTCAACCTCGGCGACATGGTCATCGACGACGCGGGCCGCGCGTACATCGGGTGCCAAGCCATTAACGGCGGTGCCATCATCCGGCTCGATCCGGACGACCGCGCCGTCGTCGTCGCCGAAGACCTCGACTTTCCCAACGGAATGGTGATCACGCCGGACGGGCAGAGACTGATCGTCGCCGAGTCGGTCGGCCGGCGGTTGACGGCGTTCACGATCGGCGCGGACGGCGGGCTGGCCAACCCCCGCGTTTTCGCCGAGGGCCTGGACGGGCCGCCCGACGGCATCGCGCTCGACGCCGACGGCGCGGTGTGGGCGTCGATGACGTTGGCCCACCAATTCGAGCGGATCATCGAGGGCGGCGCCGTGACCGACCGCATCGACATGGGTGAGCGCGTCGCCATCGCCTGCGCGCTCGGCGGCCCCGAACGCCGGACGTTGTTCTTGCTGTCCAGCACGGAGGCGTATCCGCAGCGCCTGGTCGGCACCCGGCTGTCCCGGCTGGACGCCGTCACGGTGACCACGCCCGGCGCCGGCCTGCCCTGACGAGAGGTGACGATGACCGACTCCTACTACGAGCTCATCGACGGCGCGGATACGTTGGGCGAAAAATTCCGGGCCACCGACCTGGCGCGCGGAACCTGGTCGTCCGCGATACAGCACGGCGGGCCAGTGTCGGCCCTGCTGGTGCGGGCGCTGGAGCGGTGCGAACAACGCGACGACACCCGACTGTCCCGCGTCGTCATCGACTTGCTGGGCGGGGTGCCGGCCGAGGGCGACCTGTGGGTCAGCTCGCGGGTTCAGCGCGGCGGGAAGCAGATCGAACTCGTCAGCGCCGAGATGCTGGCCCCCGGTCCCGACGGCGAACCCCGGCCGGTGGCGCGCGCCAGCGGATGGCGGCTACAAACCCTGGACACCCGGGCCGTGGCCCACGCCGCCGCGCCGATGCCCGGGCCGCGCAGCGAGGCCCGCAACCGCAACCTCAAGGCACGGGACTGGGACCGCAACTACGTGCACAGCCTCGACTGGCTGTGGCTGACGGAGCCGCTCAGCGAGGGCCCGGGCGAATCGTGGATCCACCCGACGGTGGACCTGGTCACCGGCGAGACGATGACGCCGCTGGAGCGCCTGTTCGCGGTGGCCGACTGCGCCAACGGCATCGGCAGCAAGCTGGACATCTCCCGGTGGACATTCCTCAACACCGACCTGGCCGTGCACGTGTTCCGGGTCCCCGACGGTGAGTGGATCGGCATTCGCGCCGAGACCAGCTACGGCCCCGACGGCATCGGGACCACGATCGGCACGCTGTTCGACGAGCGCGGCGCGGTCGGTGCGATCCAGCAGTCGGTGCTGGTGCGCCCGCGCCCGGGCAAGTCCGACCGGGAAGCGAAATGACCGTGGACAACTTCGTAGAGTTGCAGACATGAGCAGTCCGGCCCAGACCGCAGAGCCTGACACCTCGACGCGTCAGCGCATCCTCGACGCCACCGCCGAGGTGCTCGGCCGCAACGGCAAAACCAAGCTCAGCCTGTCCGACGTCGCCGCCCAGGCCGGGGTGTCCCGCCCGACGCTCTACCGCTGGTTCGCGTCCAAAGAGGAACTGCTGTCGGCCTTTTCGAGCTACGAGCGCCAGATCTTCGAGAGCGGCCTGGTCCGGGCCACGGCCGGCCTGAAGGGGGTCGACAAGCTCGACGCCGTGCTGCGGTTCATCGTCGAGTACCAGCACTCGTATTCCGGCGTGCGCATGGTCGATGTCGAGCCCGAGCACACCATCGCCCAATTCTCCGGGGTCATCCCGCAGATGCGCGAGGGCCTGCAACGCCACCTGCCCGGCCCCAACGCCGCGGTGAAGGCGGCGACCGTCATCCGGATCGCGATATCGCACTACATCGTCCCCAGCGACGATGCCGACCAGTTCCTGGCGCAGTTGCGGCACGCGGTCGGCATCAAGGGGAGCTAGTCGAGCTGCACCTCGACCTTGACGCGGCCCTTCTCATCGCGGCTGGCGATCGCGTGTCCGGTGCGGTCGGCGCCGTCGAAGTTGAGCAGTGTGATCGAACCGCCCTCGCCGAGAAAGTTTCGCCACCATGCCTTGCTATCGGGCGACATGACGTTGATGACGATGCCGTCACCGGAGCGGCGGTACCCGACCGGGGTCTGGATCGTCTTACCCGAACGCCTGCCGACGTAGCGAATCTTGATCAGCCCGCGTCGTACCAGTGGCCCGACGACGGGCGCATCGATCATGCCACTGAACAAATTGTTGACGATTCCGACGATGGGCGTGTCGAAGATCCCGGATGCCATGAAGCCCAGCGTATGTCAGACGGCGCAAGAACGATCAGTCGAACAGCACCGCGGCGTTGAGGTAGCCGGTCGGGTCCAGGGCTGCCTTGATGGTCCGCATCGCCGCGATGTCCGCGGGCTCCCGCGACATGCCGAGGTAGTGCCGCTTGCGGGTGCCCACGCCGTGTTCGGAGCTGACGTTGCCGCCGGACCGCGCGATGAGTTCCATCATCGGCTCGTACAGCGCCCGCTCCCGGTCGACGGGGCAGCGCAGCACGTTGAGATGCAGGTTGCCCTCCCCGATGTGGCCGAACAGCACGGGCAGCGCCTCGGGAGCCTGCGCGGCGATCAAATCGACTGCCTCCCTGGCGAATCCGTCGATGGAGGACAGCGGCAGGGAGACGTCGAACTTCAGCGGCGGCCCGTACACGCCAAGGATGTCGACGAGCGACTCGCGTAACTGCCACAACCGTTGCTGCGCAGCAACATCCACGCCGACGGCGGGTTCCCCGCACAACCGCGCACCGTCGAGCAGCTCGGCGAGCCGGTCGGTCTGGTCGTGGTCCGCGGCCAGCTCCACCAGCAACAGCCAGTCACCCTCAACCGGAGAGCCGACGCCGAGGTGCTCGCCGGTCAGCGCGGCGGCGCGGCCGTCGATCAATTCCAGTGCCGCGATGCCGTCCACGTCCCGAAACATCCGGCCGGCGGCCACCAGAGCATCCAGCTCGTCGAACCCGCAGACCGCCGTCACCCGCCGCGAGGGGGTGGGGTGCAGCCGCAGGTCGAGCGCGGTGATGACGCCGAGGGTGCCCTCCGCGCCGACGAACAGCGAAGACAGGTCGTAGCCGGTGTTGTCCCGGCGCACCCGGCTGTGCCGGTGCAGCAGCGACCCGTCGGGCAGCGCCACCTGTAAGCCGACCACCTGTTCGCCCATGTTGCCGTAGCGGACCGTGCGCAGGCCGCCGGCGTTCGTCGACGCCATCCCCCCGACCGTCGCGGTGTCGCGGGCGGCCAGGTCCACGCCGAACAGCAGGCCCGCGGCGCCCGCGGCGCGTTGCACCGCGGTCAGCGTCGCGCCGGCGCCGACCCGGACGCGGCGCTCGACGGTGTCGACGTCATCGAGGGCGTGCAGCCGCTCGGTGGACAGCAACACGTCGTCGTGCTCGGGAACGGTGCCGGCCACCAGCGAGGTGCGGCCGCCCTGCACCGTCACGTGCGCCCCGGCGTCCCGGCACACCCGCAACACCTCGGCGACCTGCTCGGGAGAACCCGGGCGCACCAGCGCGCTGGCCCGGCCCCGATAGCGACCGGTGTGGTCGACGCTGCGGCCCGCGAGGACGTCGGGATCGGTGACCACGTGGTTCGAGCCGACCAGATCAGCCAGACTGCGCAGCATGCTCGCGGTTATAGCACTTCATGCCGTGGCGCGAAAACAGCCCTCGAAATGACCGTTCTCGATCCCGACGGTTTGCATGAACGAATGGGCGACGACCGGGCCGACCAGCCGAAAACCCGCTTCTCGCAACGCCGCTGAGAGCCGGTGCGACTCCGGGGACACCATCCGGCCATCGCTCCAGCTCCGGAGCCGATGCTGGGTAAGCGGTTGATGTTGCCACGCCAGTTGGCACAGCGGGTATTTCGATAACAGGTGAGCGTTGTGCAGCGTGGCTTCGATCTTTTGCCGGTTGCGGATGATCGACGTGTCGGCCATCAAACGCTCGACGTCGCCGTCGGTCATTGCGGCCACCGCCGCCGGGTCGAATCCGTGAAACGCCGCGCGCAGATTGCCCCGCTTGTCGAAGACGCTTGCCCAGGACAGGCCGTTCTCGAAGTAGGTCAACACCAGCACCTCGAAGAGTTCGGCCTCGTCGCGGGTGGGCCTCCCCCACTCGTCGTCGTGATAGGCGGTCAGGTCGCGGCCCGGCGCGCTGGCCCAGCGACATCGAACGACGCCGTCGGAACCGGTCACCACGGTCGGTAGGTGTGACGGCACGCCGATACCGGCCATCGCCTTCATCGGACGACCCTAGCCCCGGGGCACCTCGGCGAATCCCGGCTCGCCGGCCTCGACAACGGAATTGAACCTGATCCGAGTCTCGAGACGCTCGCTGATCTCGTGGATCGCGCTCTCGGGAAGCGCGGTGACATCGAAGTTCTCGCGGATGCGCGCCGGCGTCACGGATGCCGTCAGAACCGCGCTGCCACGCTGGATGCCCCAGGCCAGCAGTACTTGCGCGGGGGTCTTGCCCAGACGTCGAGCGATCGACACCACGAGAGGGTCGTCGAGCAACCGCGGTTCCAGGGCGTGCCCGAGTGACGCGAACGCCAATAGGATGACCCCGTCGGTCTCGCGCAGTCCGTGCAGTTCCCACTGCGGGTGATACGGGTGCGACTCGACCTCTACGACCGCCGGCTTGATGCGAGCGGTTTCGATGATGTTCCTGGCCCCTGCGGCGTCGATGTCGGAGAGTCCTATCGCGCGCGTAAGTCCCTCGTCAACAAGGCTTTCCATGGCCGTCCAGGTTTCGGCCAAGCTGACTCCGTCGTCGTAAACGACGGCTCCATGGATGTCCCGGGGGTCTTGGTCGTCGCCCGGCTTGAACGCGAACGGGGTGTGCACCAGATACAGGTCGACAGCGTCCAGCCCGAGCCTGTTCAGGCTGGCTTGCAGCGCGGCCCTCACCCGCTCCGGTCGATGGTTGTTGTTCCACAGCTTGGTGGTCACGAACAGCTCCTCGCGGCGGACCGTTCGTTGTGCGAATAACTCCTTTAGCGCCGCACCCACCTCGGCTTCGTTGCGGTACCGCTCGGCGGCGTCGAGGTGGCGGAATCCCAATTCCACCGCGGTCTTGACGGCGTCTCGGGTTTTGGTGTTGTCGGAAAGCGAGGTGCCAAACCCGAGCGCCGGAATCTCGGTGCTGCCGTTGTTCAAGGCGAATCTGTGCCGGCTCAGGGTCTCGTTCGGTGCCATGGTCGGTCTCCTTACATCGTTATCGAATACTTTCGGGCGCAACCCGTTTCACGAGCCGCGCGACGGTTTCGGCAGTTGTCCAGACGGCGCTGGCGAGGAACCGGAAATTCACCAGGGCCGCGAGGTAGCCATCACCCTCGGGTAAACACGGGCCCGCGGTGGCGTCCTTGACGACCACGACCTCGAAGCCCTGCTCGATGAGCTCGCGCAGGTGGCCTTCGACGCAGAGGTTGGCGGCCATCCCCGCCAGGACGACCTGGTTCACGCCCCGCTTGCGCAACTGCAGCACAAGGTCGTTCGATTCGGGGCCGACGATCTTGTGCGGGGAGGCGATGACGGTCTGCCCGTCGTGGATGTGGTGACAGTAGGCGGGCAGGAAGTCGGCCCCGGAGCCCGCGAATCCGTCCGTCGTGTAAGCGCCCCGACGGTCGAACATGCCCACGCCGATCATGAATTTCTCCAGCGGATCGCCGAACAGCCACTGCCTGTCGGTGGGGTAGAAGTAGTGCGGCGACACGGCGACGGTGAGGCCCGCCAGTTTGGCGGCGCGGAATAGTTCGCCGATGTGGGCCACGGTGTCGTTGTCGCGGATGCTGTCGCCGAAGGCCGGCCAAGCGGCGCCGTCGGGGCTGAGGAAGTCGATCTGCGGATCGGTGACGACGAGCGCGGCGTGCTCAAAATCGAACGCGAAGCCCGAAGGCGGCAGCGCGGGATCCTGTGGGTCGGCGTAAGTGGCCGGGTCCGTCATCGGGGCCGTCCTCGTGGTCGAAATCGGTTCATATCGGGACTATAGCTGACCAGTCGTCTATTTAACAACCGTGCAGCGCCCCGCATTCCTCTCGCCGAAATTCAGCGCAAGAGCGCCGGGACCGTAACGGCTTCGAACCGGTCGTACGGCATGCGACTCCGGGTCACCTTGCCGCGCAGGGCCGCGCCCTCCCACGCCTCGATCAGCTGTGCGGCGAGTTGCCCCGCGTCGAGGTCCCTGCGAATAGCCCCCGCACCATGCTGGCCGGACCGCACGCAATCGGTGAGGGCCGTGTCCCAGCGCTCGAGAATCCGAAGAAGCTCGGCGCGCACCGGGTCACTGGATCCGCCGAGTTCCAGCGACAAGTTGCCCACCAGGCAGCCCAGCAGGAAGTCGCCGGCCTCGTGTTCGTCGGCGAGGGCGTGGAAAAAGCGTGTGATCCGCTCCTGCGCCGGCCCGTCGGCAGCGAGGATCGGCAGCAGCCGCGCCTCGATCTCGGCCCAGTAGTGCGCGAGGATCGCCGCCGCGAACGCCTCTTTGCTCGAAAAATACGCGTAGAACGAGCCTTTCGGCACGCCGGCCGCGTCGGTGATGTCCTTGACCCCACTGGCGGAGAATCCGCGCGCGTGCACGAGCCCGAGCCCTGCAGCGAGCAGGCGGTTGCGGACCTCCGGATTTGGCGGGCGCGGCATACTTTCGATATTAGCCGACCGGTCACCTACCTTTGCCGGTCGCACTTTCCGCCGCTAGAACTCCTTGTGATTGACATCGGTGATCAGGCCACCGTCCATCACGAACTCGCTGCCGGTGGAGTATGACGATTCGTCGCTGGCCAGGAAGAGCACGAATGTCGCGACTTCCCGAACCTCGCCCGGACGCCCGAGCGGGATCGTCACCATGTCCTCGGGCAGGTGGGCGGTCATCGGGGTGCGGATGAACCCCGGGTGCACGGAGTTCACCCGAATATTGTGCGGCGCCAGCTCCAGTGCCGCCGACTTCGCGAGGCCACGCACGCCCCACTTGGACGCGACGTAAGGGTGCACCATGGGCGCGCCGCGCAGGCCCTCGATGGACGACACGTTGATGATCGAGCCGCCCCCGGCCGCGATCATCGGCTCGACCGCAACCCGCATGCCCAGGAATGTCCCGGTCAGGTTGACGTCAATCACCTTCTGCCACTTGGCCAGATCGAAGTTCTTCAGCGGGCCGAGCGCGACGGTTCCGGCGTTGTTGACCAGCACGTTTAGCTTGCCGAATTCGCCGATCGCGGTGGCGACGGCGGCGTCCCACTGGTCGGGCTGGGTGACGTCGAGGTGCACGTAGCGTGCAGAGTCGCCGATCTCGTCGGCCAACGCCTTGCCCTGGTCGTCAAGAATGTCGCCGATAACGACCTTGGCGCCTTCCTCGACCAGCAGGCGCGCATCTTCGGCTCCCATACCGCCCGCGCCACCACTGATGAGCGCTACCTTGCCGTCTACCCGACCCACGTGGGTCTCCTTTCGATTTAGGTCGTCACCAAAGTGCTTGGTGCGTAAAGGCCTTTGCCGGTTACCAGCGGCAAATCTAGTGTGGTCCGGATGCCCGGCGGCGCGGCGATCACGGCGGGGATGGCGTTGACGACTCGGCCCGCGGCGCCCGCGATCGCCGCGTGGTTGTGGTCGCCCTTGCGGCTGCTCGGGATGATGTCGACGGCATACGACGGCTCGCCGGTGATCTCGACGCGGTACGAGCCGTCGCCCGCGGCGGGCTGGGGTAGGTCGGGGCGCAGGTCCGGCCGCAACCGGGTGACGTGCTCGATGACGACGGCGGGGTGACCCTTGACCATGCCGCAAATCTCGAATTGCAGCACGGCCACGGTGCCCTTGGCTACGTGGCCGACCGCGATGTCGAAATCCTCGGGCGCGGGCTCACGCTGGTAGGACTCGGTGATCTCGTCGACCTCAATGCCGAGACCGGCCGCCAGCTGACGGATCGCGGTTCCCCAGGCAATGCTGAGGATGCCCGGCTGCAGCAGCATCGGGATCTCGTCCATGGGCTTGGCGAATCCCATGTAGTCCATGACCTCGGTCCCGTTGTACGACGCGTAGTCGTGAATCTCCATGCAGCGCACCTGCTCGATGTGTTGACAGGTGCCGGCGAGCGCGAACGGGATCAGATCGTTTGCGAATCCCGGGTCGACGCCGCTGATGAAGATGCTCGAATTGCCCTGCCGTGCAGCATCTTCGACGCGGCTGATGTACTTGTCGGGCATCACGCCCCACGGGTACTGCAGCAGCCCCGGCGACGACCCGACGACGTTGACGCCGGCCGCCAGGATGCGCATGACGTCGGCCATCGCGTCGGGCAGGCGGGTGTCGCCCATGGCGCAGTACACGACGCACTCGGGCTTGGTGGCCAGCAGGGCGTCGAGGTCGGAGACGGCCGTGACACCCGTGACGACACCGGGTTCCAGGGCGACGCCGCACAGCTCGCCGGCGTCCTTGCCCACCTTCTCCGGGCTGGACACGCACACGCCCGTCAACTCGAACTGCGGGTTGGTGATCAGCTCGGCCAGGGCCAACCCTCCGACGTTTCCGGTACCGACGTGCGCGACGCGGATCGCCATCAGAGTCTCCGTCCTTTGAGCGCTCAAAACTTTTCTAGACACTAGTCCACAAAATTTGTGGCGCATACCGGCGGACTGACCGTGGACTCCCCGGGCAGAATGACTCGCTGATGACACAACGCGAAGACGTCCAATTCCCGTCCGGTGGCGATCTGATCAGCGCCTGGCTCTACCGTCCGGCGGGCAGCGATCCCGCGCCGCTATTGGTGATGGCGCATGGCCTGGGCGGGGTGCGAAGCATGCGGCTCGACGCCTACGCCGAACGCTTCAGCTCCGCCGGTTACGCCTGCCTGGTGTTCGACTACCGCAACTTCGGCGACAGCGAGGGCCGGCCCCGCCAGGTGCTCGACATCGGGCTGCAGCTCGCCGACTGGGCCGCCGCGGTCGCCTACGCCCGCACCCTCCCGGGAATCGATCCCAAGCGAATCGCCCTGTGGGGCACCTCTTTTGCCGGCGGCCACGTGATCGCCACGGCGGCGCGGCTGCCGGGCATCGCCGCCGCGGTGGTCCAATGCCCCTTCACCGACGCCGTCGCATCGATACGGACGCTGTCCCCGCTGATCTTCTTGCGCGTCGGCATTCTGGGCGCCCGCGACCTGCTCGCCGCCCGCCGCGGAAAACCACCGGTGATGGTTCCCACGGTGGGGAAACCGGGCGAGGTCGCGCTGATGAACGCGCCCGACGCGTACCCGGGTTACCTGAGACTGGTGCCCGACGGTGTGGACATCCCCCAGCAAGTGGCGGCCCGAATCGCGTTGAAGATCATGGCCTATCGCCCGGGGCGCCGCACGCCCGAGATCACCTGCCCGATCCTGTTCTGCGTCTGCGAAGCCGACTCGGTGGCCCCCGCGGCGGCGACGCTGCGCCACGCGGCCAGGGCCCCGCGCGGTGAGGTCAAGCTCTATCCCGAGGGCCATTTCGCCATCTACGTCGGCGAGGCGTTCGAGCGTGTCGTCGCCGACCAGCTCGCCTTCCTCGACAAGCACCTGAAGAGCGCGGGCGCCTAGGGGCGATCGCGAGCGCGGCGTAGCCGGGCGAAGCGGGTCGCCCCCATCGACCTAGGGGCGATCGCGAGCGCGGCGTAGCCGGGCGAAGCGGGTCGCCCCCATCGACCTAGGGGCGATCGCGAGCGCGGCGTAGCCGGGCGAAGCGGGTCGCCCCCATCGAACTAAGGGCCGAGCGGGGAACTCGTGCGGATCGCTTCGTCGCGGATCAAGCCGCGCAGCAGTGCGGTGCTGAATTCGGCGGCGATCTCCTTGGCGCTGCGCCGCCCGCTCGGCCGCAGCCACCGGTAGGCGCCGAGCGTCATGCCGATGTACCCGAGCGCCAGCACGTGGGAGTCGCACGGGTAGAACTCGCCACTGGCGATCCCCCGGTCGATCAGGCCGTGGACGTGCTCGTAGACCTGGGTCTCCTTCTCCCGGACCGCGGCGACCTGTTCTTCGGTGAACCACTCGGCGATGTAGGGCGCCTCCTGGAAGTAGACGGCGGCCCGCTCGGGATTGGCGGCGATGCCGGTGAGCAGCCGGACCGTGTACTGATAGAGCGCCTCGCGGGCCGTCCAGGACGGATCGTCGTGGACGGCGGCCAGCGTGCCCTCGGCGGCCTGCTGATAGATGTCGTAGAGGATCAGGGACTTACTGGCGTAGTAGTGGTAGACCGTCGCCTTGTTCAGGCCGATCACGTCGGCGACGTCATCCATCCGGGTGCCGTGGTAGCCGCGGGCGGCGAACAGCTTGGTGGCAACAGCCAGCAGCTCCTCGCGCCGCGTTAGTCCGCTATCGGATGGCATCTGTCCTCGCTATCGTCACTGCCGGGCGGGGCGCTGGGGTGCCGGGCAAGGCCAATTATCAATCAACTGGTTGGACAGTTTAGGCAAACGCGAGGTGTCGCCCCGACGAGGATGGGACTAGACTCGCTTTTCGAAAGCTCAAGTCGCGACTGGAGGGGTGGCCTCATGGATCCGAGCCCGGACTACGACGCTAGCGACGAAATCGAGTTCTTTTTCCGCTACGTGCCCTGGGGTCTACGCGGCGTCGTCGACGGCAACGGCTACCCGCCGCCCGCCTACCCGCCGGTCTAAACCGTTTGGCGCCTCTAGAGCGCCTTCAATTCCTCGGCGACCTCGGTCACCGATTTCTTCGCATCCCCGAACAACATCGTCGTCCCGTCGGCGTAGAACAGCGGGTTGTCGATGCCCGCGAAGCCGGAGTTCATCGACCGCTTGAGCACGATCACCGACCTAGCCTTGTCCACGTTCAGGATGGGCATGCCGTAGATCGGGCTGGATTGCTCGTTGCGGGCCGCCGGGTTGGTGACGTCGTTCGCGCCGATGACGATCGCGACGTCGGTGCGGGCGAACTCGTCGTTGATGTCGTCCATGTCCTTCATGGCGTCGTAGTCGACCTCGGCCTCGGCCAGTAGCACGTTCATGTGCCCGGGCATCCGCCCCGCGACCGGGTGGATCGCGTACTTCACCGGCACGCCCTTTTCCTCGAGCAGGCTGGCCATGTCCTTGACGGCGTGCTGGGCCTGTGCGACCGCCAGCCCGTAGCCGGGAACCACGATCACCTGGTTGGCGTAGGCCATCTGGATCGCGGCGTCGGCGGCCGAGGTCGCCTTGACGTGTTTGTCGCCGGCGTCCCCGCCGGCGCCCGGGGCCACGCCCCCACCGCCGAAGCCACCGGCGACGATCGCCGGGATGGACCGGTTCATGGCCTTGGCCATGAGGTTGGTCAGGATAGAACCGGACGCGCCGACGATCATGCCGGCCACGATCATCGCGGTGTTGTTGAGCGCCAGGCCGGCCGCCGCGGCCGACAGCCCGGTCATCGCGTTGAGCAGCGAGATGACCACCGGCATGTCGGCGCCACCGATCGGCAGCACCACCATCAGGCCGAGCACACCCGCGGCGACGAGGAGGCCGATCATCCACCAGAGCGACGCCCCACCGGTGCCGGGATGGGCGTGGATGCCGACGATGACCGCGGCGGCCACCGCCGCCACCAGCAACAGCAGGTTGATCGGCTGCTGAAGCTTGCCGAAGCCGATCGGCGAGCCGGAGATGATCTCCTGCAGCTTGCCGAAGGCAATGATCGATCCCCAGAACGAGATCGACCCGATGATCGCGGCGAAAAGCGACGCGACCACGATGTGCACGGTCGGCGACTCCCCGTGTTGGAAGGCCGAAAATCCTTTGGTCTCAATGAATTCCGCCAGCGCGATGAGCGCGACGGTGCCGCCGCCGACGCCGTTGAAGAACGCCACCAGCTGCGGCATGGCGGTCATCTTGGTCAGCCGCGCCGGTGGCACACCGAGCACGACACCCACGACCAGGCCGGCGATGATGAGCACCCACGACTCGGTGTGCCGGATCTTGATCAGGGTCGCCGTCACCGCGAGGGCCATGCCGACCGCGGCAATCAGGTTGCCCCGCACCGCCGTCTTCGGGCCGGTCAGGCCCATCAGGCCATAAATGAAGAGCGCGAACGAGATGATGTAGAGAACGGTGACGAGGTAGTTCATTTCACCGCCAGGTCGTCGGTCTTGGCGGGCACGGCTTTCTTCTTGCCCTTGAACATGCCCAGCATCCGGTCGGTGACGATGAAGCCGCCGATCACGTTGAGCGTCCCGAACACCACCGCGACGAACAGGATGATCTGCACCGCCAGCGACGGATGCTCAACCTCGCCGAAGACCACCAGCGCGCCGAGCACCACGATGCCGTGAATGGCGTTCGTTCCAGACATCAGCGGCGTGTGCAGCGTGTTGGGCACCTTGGAAATGACCGCGAACCCGACGAACCCGGACAGCACCAGGATCGCCAGATTGGCCAACAGCTCGTCGTACATGTAGTCCTCTCTAGCCGGCCGCGGGCGTCCGGGTGACGCACGCCGCCGCGACGACCTCGTCGTCGAAGTCGGGGGCCAGCTTGCCGTCTTTGATCAACAGGTCCAGGAACGCCGTGATGTTCTTGCTATAGAGCTCGCTGGCGTGCTCGGGCATGGTTGCCGGCAGGTTCAGCGGAGAGGCGATGGTGACGTCGTGCTTGACGACCGTCTGCCCCGGCTCGGTCAGTTCGCAGTTGCCCCCGGTCTCCCCCGCCAGGTCGATCACCACGCTGCCGGGCTTCATCGACTCCACCGCCGCGGCGGTCACCAGCCGCGGCGCGGGGCGCCCCGGGACCAACGCGGTGGTGATCACCACGTCGAACCCGGCGATCGCCTTCTCCAGGGATTTCTGCTGCTGGGCGCGTTCTTCTTCGGTGAGCTCGCGGGCATACCCGCCCTCACCGGCCGCGTCGATGCCGATGTCGAGCCACTGCGCCCCGACCGAACGGACCTGGTCGGCGACCTCGGGGCGCACGTCGTAGCCGGAGGTGCGCCCGCCCAGCCGTTTGGCCGTCGCCAGCGCCTGCAGCCCGGCCACCCCGACGCCGAGCACCAGCACGCTGGCCGGTTTCACGGTGCCCGCCGCGGTCGTCAGCATCGGGAAGAATCGGGTCGACTCGGAGGCCGCCAGCAGCACGGCCTTATAGCCGGCCACGTTGGCCTGCGAAGAGAGCGCATCCATGACCTGGGCGCGCGAGATGCGCGGAATCGCCTCGAGCGCGAACGCCTGCACCCCGGCCTCGGTGAGAGCGCCGATCGAGTTGTCGGCGTTGCGCGGTGCCAGGAACCCGATCAGGGTCTGCCCGCGGCGCAACCTGCCGACCTCTTCTTTGGTCGGCGGCGCCACCTTGACGACGACGTCGGCGGCCCAGGCGTCCCCGATGCTGGCGCCGGCCTCGATGTAGAGCTGGTCCGGAAGCAATGCGCCCTCGCCCGCACCCGACTCGACCACTACGGCCACACCGCTGCTGATCAGCGACGCCACCGCCTTGGGTACCAGTGCGACCCGTCGTTCGTCGGTCCCGGACTCGGCGACCACCCCTACCGTCGTCTGCGCATCTGTCATGGCGCGTACATCTGCTTTCCCGCACTTTCCTGCCGTTTGATGTGCCGCTGGCTGGCCGCACGCTTCGCTACCTTAACGCCTGCCGGATTTCGCCCCGGACGTGCGATCGACCGGGGCGGGATACCGCCGGCGCGGCAGACGGACTCCCGTCGATGGTTCGTTACCCGAGGCGCACGCAGTAGCGGCCGCGGCGTTGTGGACCCACAAGACGGCGTTGTGGCCGGTCGCTACCAGAGCGGGATGTCCTGCCCGTGCTCCGCCACCGGCCGGGGCCTGAAGTAGCGGCGTTCGGACTCGTCGATCCGCACGTCGTTGATGCTGGCCTCGCGGCGCGCCATCAACCCCGAGGGCGAGAACTCCCACAGCTCGTTGCCGTAGCTGCGAAACCACTGGCCGCTCGCGTCGCGGCACTCATACTGAAACCGCACGGCGATGCGGTTGCCGTGGAAGTCCCACAGGCTCTTTCGCAACGCGTAGTCGAGCTCGCGCTGCCACTTGCGGGTCAGGAACGCCACAATCGCGTCGCGGCCCACGACATGTTCGTCGCGATTGCGCCACTGCGAGTCGGGCGTGTACGCCAGGCTGACGCGGTGCGGATCGCAGGTGTTCCACGCGTCTTCGGCGGACTGCACCTTCTCCAGGGCAGTCTCAGAGGTGAACGGCGGGAACGGCGGACGGGATTCGGTCATGGCGTCCATCGTGCGCGTCGCGACCGCGATCCACACCTCGAGACTGCGTGCATGCACACCCGTCGCGGCGTGGTTTCGGTGTCGCGAAGGTGACCAATAAGGCTCGCCATATGGGCCGTCGCGGGACGTGTCCTATGGTGGCGGCATGGACTTCGCGATGTCGGCCAAAGCCAACGATTACCACAAGCGATTGACCGACTTCATGACCGAGTACGTCTTCCCGGCCGAGGCCGAATACGACAAGCACCGGGACGAGGTCGGCCCAAACGATCACACGGTCCCGCCGATCATCGAGGAGCTGAAGACCAAGGCCAAGGAGCGCGGCCTGTGGAACCTGTTCCTGCCGGCCGAGTCGGGCCTGACCAACCTGGAATACGCGCCGCTGGCCGAGATCACCGGCTGGAGCCTGGAGATCGCCCCCGAGGCGCTCAACTGCGCGGCACCCGACACCGGCAACATGGAGACCCTGCACCTGTTCGCCACCGAGGAGCAGCGCAAGCAGTGGCTGGAGCCGTTGCTCAACGGTGAGATCCGCAGCGGCTTTTCGATGACCGAGCCGGCGGTCGCCAGCAGCGACGCCCGCAACATCGAGACCTCCATCGTGCGCGACGGCGGCGACTATGTGATCAATGGCCGTAAGTGGTGGACCTCCGGGGCGTCCGACCCGCGCTGCAAGATCCTCATCGTGATGGGCCGCACCAACCCCGAGGCGGCAAGCCACCAGCAGCAGTCCATGGTGCTGGTGCCGATCGATACGCCGGGCGTGACGGTGGTCCGCTCCACCACGGTCTTCGGTTTCCAGGACCAGCCTGGGCACTGCGAGATCATCTACGACAACGTCCGGGTGCCCGTCACCAACCTGCTGGGCGAAGAGGGCGGGGGCTTCGCGATCGCGCAGGCCCGGCTGGGCCCGGGCCGCATCCACCACTGCATGCGTGCGCTGGGCGGCTCCGAACGGGCGCTGGCCCTGATGGTGGACCGGACGCAGAACCGGGTGGCGTTCGGCCGTCCGCTGGCCGAGCAGGGCGTGGTGCGGGAGGCAATTGCCAAGTCCCGCAACGAGATCGACCAGGCGCGGCTGTTGTGCGAAAAGGCGGCGTGGACCATCGACCAGCACGGGAACAAGGCCGCCCACACGTTGGTCTCGCAGATCAAGGCGGTTGCGCCGCAGGTGGCGTGCAACGTCATCGACCGAGCGATTCAGGTGCACGGGGCCGCGGGCGTCAGCGAGGACACGGTGCTGGCGCGCATGTACGCCTGGCACCGGGCGATGCGGCTCTTCGACGGCCCCGACGAGGTACACATGCGGACCATCGCGCGCGCCGAGCTCGGCCGGGAAAAATCTCCGCTCGCCGCGGCGGTCACCGCACATGGGTAAGGCCGCCCTCCGGGAGTTGCCCGGCGCGTGGAACTTTCGCGATGTCGCCGACGGCGCGGGCGCGCTGCGGCCGGGCCGGCTGTTTCGGTCCAGCGAGCTGAGCCGCCTGGATGACGACGGCCAGGCGACGCTGCGCGAGCTCGGCATCAGCGACGTCGCCGACCTGCGCGCGGCGCGGGAGGTGGCCCGCCGCGGGCCCGGACGCGTGCCCGACGGTGTCGACGTTCACCTGCTGCCGTTCCCGGACCTCGCCGACGACGCCGGTGAGGGCGACGAAGCCCCCCACGAACACGCGTTCCGGCAACTGATGACCAACGGCGATCCAGACGAGTCCATCAACGACACCGCCGCCCGCTACATGGTCGACGAGTACCGCCAGTTCCCCACCCGCAACGGCGCCCAGCGGGCGCTGCACCGGGTCGTCACGCTGCTGGCCGCGGGGCGGCCCGTCCTCACGCACTGCTTCGCGGGCAAGGACCGCACCGGCTTCGTGGTGGCGACGGTGCTGGAGACCGTCGGCATCGATCGCGACACCATCGTCGCCGACTACCTGCGCAGCAATGACGCCGTCGCGGAGCTGCGGGTCCGCATCTCCGAGATGATTCAGCAGCGCTCGGAAACCGAACTCACACCGGAGGTCAGGACTTTCACCGAGGCCCGGCTGTCCGACGGTGTTCTCGGCGTGCGCCCCGAGTACCTGGCCGCCGCGCGCGAGACGATCGACGAGCAATTCGGTTCGCTGGACGCCTATCTGAGCGACGCGGGCATCACCGAGGCCGACGTGGATCGACTACGTCAGGCGCTGCTGGCCTGACTCGAACCACGCGGCCCCGGCGCTGACCGTTACAGCTTGAAGTTGGCTTGCTTGGCCGCGGACAGGTCGTCGATCTCCGACCAGTGCGAGGCGACATCCTCGACCGTCGGCGGCTTGTCGAAGTTGGCGCCCTCGTTCTGGAACAGGGCCACCCGCTGCACCTTGCCTCCACCGACGACGAAAACCGACGCGGTGTTGGGGTTTTCCTCGGTGCACAGGTAGGCCACCACCGGCGCGACATACTCGGGCGTCAGCTTCTCGAGCACCTCCTTGGGGAGGATGTCCTCGGTCATCCGGGTGGCCGCGATCGGCGCGACGGCGTTGGCGTGGATGTTGTACTTCGCCCCCTCCTGCGCCAGCGTGTTGATCATGCCGACCAGGCCAAGTTTGGCCGCGCCGTAGTTGGTCTGTCCGAAGTTGCCGAACAGGCCACTGGTGGAGGTGGCGACGACGATCCGCCCGTAGCTCTGCTCCCGAAAATGCGGCCAGGCGGCGCGCAGCACGTTGTACCCGCCGTACAGGTGCACCTTGAGCACGGCGTCCCAGTTCTCGAACGACATCTTGTGGAAGGTGCCGTCGCGCAGGATCCCGGCGTTGCTCACCACGCCGTGCACGGCGCCGAACTCGTCGAGCGCCGTCTGAATGATGTTCGCGGCGCCCTCGGGCTCGGCGACGCTGTCGTAGTTGGCGACCGCCCGGCCACCCGCGTCCTTGATCTCGTTGACGACGTGATCGGCCATGTTGTGGCCGGCGCCCGTGCCGTCACGGGACCCACCGAGGTCGTTGACGACGACGCTGGCCCCCTCGCGGGCCAGGGTCAGGGCGTATTCACGGCCCAGCCCCCCGCCGGCTCCGGTGACGACGATGACGCGATCCTGCACTCCGGGCATCAGGTTCCTCTCTAAGGTGAAAAGTACGGCCTAGCAAGCGAATTGAAGCAGTGGTCAGAACATCCGACGGGCCATCTTGAAGGCCCGCGCCGTGTACGGCGGGTAGATGAAGCTGGACAGGTCGGGCCGGGTCGGCTTGGTCAGCACCGACTTGCGGTGGCTGAACTCCTCGAAGCCGTAGCGGCCGTGATAGGCGCCCATACCCGATGCGCCGACGCCGCCGAACGGCAGCTTGGCCGTCGACACCTGGAAGGCGAGGTGGTTGACCAGCATGCCGCCCGCCGGCACCTGCTTGATCACCCGCTCGCGGGTCTCGCGCGTCTTGGTGAACAGATAGGCGGACAACGGCTTGGGTCGCGCGTTGATGAAACGTATTGCGTCATCAAGGGATTGGACGGTGATCACCGGCAGCACGGGTCCGAAGATTTCGTTCTGCATCAACGGCCCGTCCGGATCGGGGTCGACCACGACGGCGGGCTGGATGCGCAGGCTCGACGGGTCGCATTTGCCGCCGACGACGACCTTGCCGTCCCCGCCGGCCAGATAGCTGCTGATCCGGTCGAACTGACGCTGGTTGACGATCCGCATTCCGTTGGGCTTGTCCGACGTGAACTTCGTGATGGCCGCGCCGATCTTGCTCACCAGCTCATCGCGAATCTTGGCGTCCGCCAACACGTAGTCGGGGGCGACGCACGTCTGGCCGGCGTTCAGCAGCTTCATCCAGGCGATCCGCTTGGCCGCCACGTCCACGTCGGCGTCGGCCGCCACGATCACGGGGCTCTTGCCGCCGAGCTCCAGCGTGCACGGGGTCAGATGTGGGGCGGCACCTTCATAGACCTTGCGACCGATCTCGGTGCCGCCGGTGAACAGCAGGCGGTCCAGGCCCTGCGCGATGAGCTCCTGGCTGACCGAACCGTCGCCCTCCACCACGGCGATCGCGTCGCTGTCGAGGTATTTGGGCACCAGCTCGGCCATCAGGTGCGCGGACGCCGCGGCGATCTCCGAGGGCTTGAGGATGACGGCGTTACCCGCGGCGATCGCGCCGACGGCCGGCCCCAGCGTCAGATAGAACGGGTAGTTCCACGCGCCGATGATCAGCACGGTGCCGTAGGGCTCGTATTCGATCCAACCGCGGCCGGGGAGCTGCGGCATCTCGAGCAGCTGGTATTTGCGGCGCGTCCACTTGCGCACCCGCTTGGCCGCATACTTCGCTTCGCCGGCCGTGGTTGCGATGTCGGCGATGAACGCCTCGAACGGGCTGCGGTCGAGATCCGCGGCGAGAGCATCCGCGATCGCCGCTTCGTTCTCTTCCATCAGCTTGGCCAGCTGCAACAACTGCCGTTTGCGCCACTCGACATCGCGGGTGCGCCCGCTGGCGAACGTCTTGCGCAGCCGCGCGACGGTCGCGGGAATGTTCGCCGGCTGAGGTGTCGGTGCGCCGTTGGCGGCGGATGTCGTGGGTGTAACCGATTCGGTGGTCATCGTTGTCCTTCCCCTGCTTCGGTCATCCCGATGCGCCCGCTGCTCGTCGCACGAGCGCTCATGGGTGATAACCGCGATCCTAACCATCCGGTTGGGAGAGCAGTAGAAAGGATCTGACCCAGTGAACCGGCTCAGGGTTTGGATGCCGTCACGAAGCTGTTCGCGAACGGCCGGTCTTCCGGTTGCGGCGCACGGCCCAGCCGCTCGCCCTCGTCGCGCGCGCTCACCATGCTCGTGGTCCAGCCGTGCCCGGCGAACCACTCGGCGCAGTCGGGCCGGCCCTCGTCGGAGAACCAGAGGTCGAAGGGGTTGAACGAGGTGTCTTGGCCGCGTGCTTCGCGCTTGGCCCGCAGTTCCTGCCACCTCTGCTCGGCCTCGCGGCGCTTCTCCTCGTCGACTCCGAAGTTCTCCACCGCCACCCGGGTGCCCGATCCGCTCAGCGCATCGATGGAGGCGAACAGCGCCTCCTGCGCCGCCGCGGGCAGGAATGGCAGCAGCCCCTCGGCCAGCCACGCCGTCGGCCGGTCCGCGTCAAAACCGGCGTCGCGCAAGGCCTTTGGCCAATCATGGCGCAAGTCCACGGGCACGGGCCGGCGGTCGGCGGTGGGCTCGGCGCCGTGGCTCGCCAGCGTCTCGGTCTTGTACTGGAGCACCTTGGGCAGATCGATCTCGTACACGACGGTGCCGGCCGGCCAGTCCAGCCGGTAGGCACGCGAATCCAGGCCGGCGGCCACGAGCACGACCTGCCGGATACCGGCTGCCACGGCGTCGGCGAAGTACGCATCGAAGAAGTGGGTGCGCACCGCCTGGTAGTTGATCATGTGGTTGGGGTCCGGGGCGTCACCACCGGAGTCGTCGTCCGGCTCGCCCGCCCACCAGGCCGCCACCTGCTCGCGGACTCCGGCCAGCTCGGGCGTGGAGACCAGCGGCTCGGCGAACTGGTCGCGGATGAGCGGTGAGTCGCTGGAGGTCTCGGCGGCGCGGGCCAGGGCGACCATCACCGCGGTGGCGCCGACGCTGGTGGCGATGTCCCAGGAGTCGTCCAGCGAGCGGGGCATTACAGCCGTTCGGCGATGACGAAATCGGAGAAGGCGTCCTTGTCGTCTGACAGCGGGACGTTCTCAATCCAGCGGCCCAGCCGGCGCATCTCGTCCGTCGAGCGCTGCGCCTGAGCACGCCAGCCGTGGTTGTTCAGCCAGTCGGTGACGTTCGCCCGGTGGTCGTCGCGGTACATCAGCTCGCCGACGTCGACGGTCTCTTCGATGCCCAGCTCGTCGGCGACCTTCCTGAACCGCTCGCGCATCTGCTGCCGGCGCTCGTCGGCGTGCGCGGGCGCGGTTTCCGCCGAGACCCGGCTTCCGGCCGGGCTCAGTTCGCCGATCTGGGTGAACAACCGGTCCTGCGCCTCGGCCGGCAGGTACATCAGCAGGCCCTCGGCCAGCCATGCGGTCCTCGCCGTCGGGTCGAACCCGGCGTCGCGCAGCGCGGCCGGCCAGTCCTGCCGCAGGTCGATGGCCACCGCGCAGCGCTCGGCCGACGGTGTCACGCCGTTTTCCGCCAGCGTCGCGGACTTGTACTCCAAGACCTGGGGCTGGTCGATCTCGTACACCACCGTGCCGGCGGGCCAGTCGAGGCGGTAGGCGCGGGAATCCAGGCCCGACGCCAGGATTACCACCTGCCGGATTCCGGCGGCGACGGCGTCGTTGAAGTAGGTGTCGAAGAAGTGGGTGCGCACCGCCTGATAGCCGCGCATGTGCTCGAGCTGCGCCGCGGAGTCGGCGTCGAGGGATTCGATCTTGGCCGCGACGTCGGGGTCGAGCATGTGCTCCCACAACACCCCGGCACCGGCGTTGGTGACCAGAAGTTTGGCGTACGGGTCGCGGATGAGGGCGTCGGTCCGTTCGGTTTCGACGGCCCGGGCGGCGGCGACCATCACCGCGGTACTGCCGACGCTGGTCTTGATGTCCCAGGTGTCGTCGTGGGTGCGCAGTGAGCTCATTGAGTTGCTCCTTGATCCTCGGGCGGAAGTCAGGCGGTCGGCTCGCCGAGGTGCGCCCGCAGCAGCACGCTGCGCACGGCGTCTTCGGCCAGGTCTTCGGGTATCGGGCGGCCCAGTCGGGCCATTTCCTCGCGGTTGTCCACGGCCCGCACCTGCCAGCCGTGGTCGGTCAGCCACTGGGCCGCGTCCGAACGGTCCGGCTCGTGATAGGTCAGCGCTTGCACGTTGACGTCCAGGCCGAGCCGCTCCCGCATCCGCAGCCAGCGCTGCGAATTGCTCCGCGAGTTCAGGCCGAACGCCTCGATGGCGACCCGGCTGCCCGGGGCGCTGAGAGCGGTGAACATCTCGAACAGACGGTCTTGCGCGTCGCTTGGCAGGTACGGAAGCAAGCCCTCCGCGAGCCAGGCGGTCGGTCGCGTGCGGTCGAAGCCCGCCGCGGCCAACGCCGCGGGCCAGTCGTCGCGCAGGTCAACGGGGACAGGGCGGCGGCTCGCGGCGGGGGCGGCGCCGTGCTGCTGCAGGATTGAGGTCTTGTATTCCAGCACCTTGGGCTGGTCGATCTCGTAGACCGCGGTGCCGTCCGGCCAATGCAGGCGGAAGGCCCTCGAGTCCAAGCCGGCGGCCAGGATGACCGCCTGCCGAATCCCGGCCTGCACGGCGTCGGCGAAGTACTCGTCGAAGAAGTGGGTGCGCACGGCCTGGTAGTCGATGCCGATCCGATGCGCGCGACGGCCCTGCTCGTCGCCGTCGAGCCACGCCAATTCGGGATCGGTGAGCCGGGCCCATGCCGGGCCGGCCGACGAGACCAAAACGCGGGCGAACTCGTCGCGGATCAACGGGTTGCTCCCGGCGGTTTCCGCCGCGCGCGACGCGGCGACGCCCAGCGCGGTGGCACCGACGAGTTCGGTGATGGCCCAGCTGTCGCCGGCAGATCTCAGGGAAGGCGGTAACGACGCGTCCACATCAGTCATGACGCGGCCATGTTACCGGGATAAGTTAGTTAGCCTATACGCTTTGTGCGCAACTTCACTGCCCACGCGATGGGCTAGGCCTCCGGCCGCCAGAGCGCGCCTTCCATCAACTGCCGCAGCATTCCGGTCACGGCCAGCATCTGCTGGGGGCTCTCCACCCAGCCCGCGTACAGGCCGACGCCGCACATGATGACGACCAGCGACTCGATCAGCGCCGACGCGTCGACGTCGGCGGCGACCTCGCCGCGCTCGATCGCGTCCTTGACGACTCGATCCAGAAATTCCCGGACGGCCCGGACTGACTCGTTTTCGGTCTTGTTCCATTCAGGGTGCCGCTGCGACTCGAGCACCCCGGAAATTATCAGCGCCGATCCGGCGGGATTCTCCGAATTCGCTTGCACCGCGGAGGTGATGAACGCCGTCAGCTGCGCCGCCATAGTGGTCTCGCGGCTGGCCACTTTGATGCCGGTTCCGATGATGGCTTCGTTGGTTTGCTCCAATACCTCGCGATACAAGACGCGCTTGCTGGAGAAGTAATGGTTGATGGCGGGACGGGTCAGATCGGCGCGGGCCGCGATCGCCTGGAACGTGGCGCCGTCGTAACCGCGTTCACTGAACACCAGGCGGGCGGCCCGCATGATTCGCTGACGCGTCTCATCCGCCTTTGCGGCAGGGGGGCGTCCAGGCCTGCGACCCACCCCTGAAGACATCGTTAAAGTGTGCCACCGCCCCGGTGCGGCATTAGCGCATTTGGCGGAATGCTGCCGAACTTCCCGGCCTGGTAGTCCTGCACCGCCTCGACCAATTCCGCGCGCGAGTTCATTACGAAAGGCCCGTAGTGGAATACCGGCTCACGAATGGGTCGGCCGCCCAGAATCAGCACATCCATCGCGGTCTTGCGCGCCGATTCCTGCGCCGGATCGGCACCCACCGTGATCCGATCTCCGGGGCCCAGCACCGCCAATTGACTCTCGCGAATCGGGTGAGCAACCGGGCCGACATATCCGCTGCCGGACAACACATACACGAGCGCATTGAAATCGCGCCGCCACGGCATGTTGAGGCGGGCGCCGGTTTCGATCGTGGCGTGGGCGAGCGTGATCGGCGTGTGAGTGATCCCGGGGCCCCGGTGACCGTCGACTTCGCCCGCGATGATGCGGACCAGCGCCCCGCCGTCGTCGGACGAGATCAACTGCACGTCGCCACCCTCGATGGCCTGATACCGAGGCGGCGCGAACTTGTCTCTCTTCGGCAGATTCACCCACAACTGGATGCCATGAAAGAGGCCGCCACTGTCGACCAGTTCCGCGGGCGGCGTCTCGATGTGCAGGATCCCCGATCCGGCGGTCATCCACTGCGTCGCGCCGTCGGTGATCAGCCCGCCACCGCCGTGGGAGTCCTGGTGGGCGAACTTGCCGTCGACCATGTAGGTGACCGTTTCGAACCCGCGGTGTGGGTGCCAGTCCGTGCCCCTCGGCTCGCCGGGCTCGTACTCCACCGCGCCCATCTCGTCCATGTGCACGAAGGGGTCCAGAGCGGCCGCACTCACCCCGGCGAAGGCGCGGACGACGGGAAAGCCCTCGCCCTCGTAGCCGCGCGGCCCGGTGGTGATCGACCGGACCGGGCGCTCGGTGTCGGCGGGTGCGGCGACACCGACGCGGGGCAACGTCAACGTGTTGGCGGTGATAGCGGGCATGTGACCTCCGTAATGAGAACTACCCCGAATAACCGGACCGCGGTCCAGTTATTCCCCGGTGCGCCGACGTTGCGCTGCATAGGATGACCGGATGCTTGGGGGACCGGAGCCACGACCGCGCGTGAAGCCCGCGCCGTGACCGAACAGACGGACGACGAGCCCCGGCCCGCGGTGGCCCCAGCGGGCTCGGTGTCCGGCGCCGGCGGGCGGTTCGGGGCGTCGATCAGGAAGTCCGGCTACCTGCAGAAGTGGTTGCTGCTCGGCGTCACGATCGGCGTCGTCGCCGGTCTGGGAGCCGTCGTCTTCTACCTGGCGCTCAGGTACACCGGCGAGTTCCTGCTCGGTTATCTCGGGGGCTACCACATCCCGACGCCGGTGGGAGAGGGCGGCGGCGGTCGCGGCGATCCCGGTTTTCACCGCGCGTGGGCGATCCCGTTGGTGACGACGGCAGGAGCGCTGATCTCAGCCTTCATCGTCGCCAAGCTCGCCCCGGAGGCCACCGGCCATGGGACCGACCAGGCCATCGAGGCCGTGCACGGGGACCCACGCGCCATCCGTTTCCGGGCGGTGCTGGTGAAGATGATCGCCAGCGCGCTGACGATAGGGTCGGGCGGTTCGGCCGGGCGGGAGGGTCCGACGGCGCAGATTTCGGCCGGCTTCTGCTCGTTGCTCGCGCGACGGCTCGACCTGCCCGATGAGGACGGCCGGACCGCGGTGGCGCTGGGCATCGGCGCCGGAATCGGGGCGATCTTCGCCGCGCCGCTCGGCGGTGCGGTGCTCGCCGCATCGATCGCCTACCGCGACGATTTCGACTACCGCTGCCTGCTGCCCGGGTTCATCACCTCTGGCACGGCCTATGCGGTACTCGGCGCGTTCCTGGGTTTCGACCCGCTGTTCGGCTACATCGACGCCGAGTACCGCTTCGAGAAGGCATGGCCGCTGCTGTGGTTCGTGGTCATCGGACTGGTCGCTTTCGCGGTCGGCTACCTGTACGCCCGCACCTTCCACGCCGCGGTGCGGCTCACCCGCCAGCTCCCGGGCGGCCCGGTGCTCAAGCCGGCGGTCGGCGGCCTCCTCGTCGGATTGCTGGGGTTGCTGATTCCCCAGATCCTCAGCAGCGGCTACGGCTGGGCGCAGCTGGCGGCCGACCGTGGGACGCTGCTGGGCATCCCGTTGTGGATCGTCGTCGTGCTACCGATCGCCAAAATCGTCGCCACGTCGCTGTCGATCGGCACCGGCGGATCCGGCGGACTTTTCGGGCCGGGAATCGTGATCGGCGCCTTCGTCGGGGCGGCGGTGTGGCGGCTGGGCGAGCTGTCCGGGCTGCCCGGGGTGCCGCACGAGCCCGGGATCTTCGTCGTGGTCGGGATGATGACGTGTTTCGGCAGCGTCGCGCGGGCGCCGCTCGCGATCATGATCATGGTCGCCGAGATGACCGGTTCGTTCTCGGTCGTGCCCGGAGCGATCCTCTCCGTCGGCATCGCGGCACTGCTGATGTCGCGCACCAACGTCACGATCTACGAATCACAGCGCCTGAACCGCGAGACCGCCGCGGCCGAGCGCGAAGGTCGGACCGAGGACGACCGCTAGGAACGGCGCGCGCTCCTGGCGGCGTCCTTCTCGGTGGTCGTGCCCTCGTGGGTCAACTGCCCGCCCGCGCTCTCCAGGTGCGCCCGGACGAACCACTGGAACTTCTCCAGGTTCCCGGCCTGATCGATCAACAGATCCTGGGTGACCGGGTCGAGCTCCTCGGTCTCCTCGATGTACTTGCGGGTGTCCTCGATGACGCCGGTGTAGACAAGGTCGAGCGCGGCCAGATGAGCCTGAACGGTGTCGCGGCCGACGGAGTAGTCGTCCCAGGTGCGGTCTTTGATGATGGCTCCCGGCGTACCCTGCGGTGATCCGCCCAGGGCCGCAATGCGCTCGGCAACGTCGTCGGCGAAACCGCGGACCGCCTCGACCTGCGGGTCGATCATCTCATGCACGCCAATAAAGTTGGGCCCCACCACATTCCAGTGGACATGCTTGAGCGTCAGGTGAAGATCGTTGTAAGTGCTCAGTTGCTTTTGCAGCAGTTCGGTCAGGCGCGCTCCCTGTTTGTCGGTGAGCCCCGGGATGGTGAACGGTGTCATCGATTTCCTCCGTTTCGCACACGGTCACGTCTTTGACGTTGGTTACCCCGTGACCGATGCCGAAAACGCGGCGCCAACGAGGCCATGACCACGTTTAGAGGTCGCTGATGTGCTGCACCGGGAGCCGGGCGCCGCGCCGCGGTTCGTATGCCAGCCCGCTGGCCTCGAGCAACCGGACCACTCGGTGGCGGTGTGGTCGCATCGGCTCGAGCAGCTCGAGCATGCCCGCGTCGTCGACCGGGTGGCCCGCCAGCGTCCAGCCGATCATCTTCGGGATGTGATAGTCGCCGACCGAGAGCGCGTCCGCGTCACCGAACGCCCGTTGCGCGGTCTCCGCGGCGGTCCACTCCCCCACCCCCGGCAACGACATCATCGCCTCGCGCGCCTGCGCGGGCGGACGGGACGCCAGCCGCTCCAGCGCGGCGGCCCGTCGCGCACAGGTCACCACGGTCCGCGCACGTCCCGGGTCGACGTTGGCTCGATGGAACTCCCACGACGGGATGTGCCGCCACTCGTCGGCCGACGGCGGCACCCGCATTCGCGCTGGCGCCGGCCCCGGCGCCGGCGACCCGTACTTGGACACCAGCAGGCGCCACGACCGAAACGCATCGGCGCCGGGCACCCGCTGCTCGATGATCGCCGGGATCAGCGCCTCCAGCACCAGCCCCGTACGGCCGAGCCGCAAGTGCGGCACCCGCCGCTGCGCGGCGGCAACGATCGGGTCCCGGGGCACGAAATCGGAAGCGTCGTCCTCGTGGCCGAGCAGCGCGGGCAACCTCTCGACGAACTCCGGTGCGCCGCTACCCCACGCCACACAGTGAGCGGCGTTGGCGGCCACCCGGCCGATCCGCGCGGCGACCGGTCCGGTCGGCAGCAGGCTGGTCCGCCAGATCGTGCCGTCACCGGAAGCCTGAAAACACGGATCCCCGCGACCTCGGCGAAGGGGCGCCAACGTGTGCCCGAAGCTGACCGCCCCGGGGAACGTGACAGTGCGCGCGCTTTCCACCGACCAACTCTCCGATTGACCGTTAACGATGTGCCAAGTCAATATTGCGGTGTGATGACGCCGTTCGATGACCCGCAGGGCGAACTGGCTTGGATGTTCCTGCAGAATACGAGCGACGGGGGCGACCTCGACGAGGGCTTTTCACTGCTCAGCGACGACTTCACCTACTGGTCGCTCGTCACGCGCGCTTCGTGCGACAAGGAAGCGTTCCGGCAAGCCATCGAGCGGCGCAAACGGGACCTCGAGCTGACCATCGACCTGGTGCGGTGTGTGAACGAGGGAGAGACCGTGGTGGTCGAGGCGCACGCCAGCGGCACCACCACCGGCGGCGTTGAGTACGACAGCCCATTCGTCTGCATCTTCGACACCCGCGACGGCTTGATCGTCTCGATGCGGATGTACAGCGACACCCGGGCCCATGAGGCCGCGCTGCCGGGGTGGATCTTCTAGGACGCAGAAACGCTGATTTCGGCCTTGTTCGGGTAGAACGCGACATGCCCGGCGATCGCCGCGACCGCCGGATAGGGCTGCTCGTAGGTCCAGATCACGTCCTCCACGGTGTCACCGGCCGAGGTGGTCACGCTGTAATAGCTGGCCTCGCCCTTGAAGGGACAATACGTGCTGGTGTCCGTGCGGGTCAGCCGGTCCTGTACCACGTCGCTCATCGGAATGTATTGCACCGCAGGCAAAGTGGCTTCACGCAATTCGAGCGCGGCCGCCGTGTCGGCGACCACCTCGCCGTTGACGCGGACCTGTACCCGCCCCTTCGTCGGCTCGATGGTGATCGGGTGGCCGGCACTGGGTTCTTTGATTTCGGGATGGCTCATGGTCTCCTCCTAGACGCCGATAAAGGATTCAACACGAGCCGGCGCCCTACACTTCCCGATCAGGGCGGCCCGAATGCGTAGCGGTGATATTGGGACATATTGGCCATGGCCGGAACCAAGGACATGGCCCGGCCCAGCACGTGGTAGACCCGCGGAAGTCGCTCGAAGGTCTCGGATTCGAACCACCGCACCCAGGAAAGTAGTCGAGTGCCGTGCACCGCCTGGAGGATCTCGTCCGGCCCGTCGATGCCCCAGCTCAACTTCGATCCGGACCGGCGCACCACCGGGTTCATCCATTGCGACTTGATACCCGTCCGGTTGAACGCGTCGAATTGCAGCTCGCCGTGTTCGAAGCGATCAACGACCCGTTGCAGCAGCGCTATGCCGTCCTGTTCGCGCAGATACATGGTCAGGCCTTCGGCGAGCATCAGCGCGGGCCGGTCGTCGGGTATCTCCGCCAGCCAGGCCGGATCGGTTACCGACGCAGCGACGACGTGGCAGTGCGGGGCAGCGGGGTAGAGCCGGGTGCGCAGTTCGGCGACGTCGGGGTAGTCGACGTCGTACCACTCCACCAGCGGGCTCGGCTGGAGCCTGAAATATCGGCCGTCCAGTCCGCCACCCAAGTGCAGGACAACGGCGCTCGGATGCGCGTCGAGAAATTGGCGAGCCCACATGTCGAAGTGCGCGGCGCGAGTCGTCACCGACGATGAATTGCGGGCGGTGATAGTGGTCTTCGTCCAGTCGTACTCGATCCGCTCGACGACTTCCTTGGCATAACGGTCGCCCAGAATCGGGTTCGGCAGATCAGCGTCGATCGCCTTTGCATACAGCGTCGCCAGCATGGTCTGCGGCGGCCCCTCGAGATCGACGCGTATTCGGTCCACGGGCCGGGCGCCTATTCGGGCTGTGCGGCCGGGCTGGTCTTTCGCGGATTGCGCATGGCGGCCCAGAACCGGGCGGCCTCGCGGATCGACTCCTCGACCGGGCGCGGCTGCCAACCCAATTCGCGCTTGGCCTTGCCGCTGTCCACGTTGGCCTCGGCGCGCATCATGCGCACCGACGCGAGGCTGAGTTCGGAGTCCTTGCCGGTGAGCCGGGCCTTCAGGCTGCCCAGCGCGGAAAGGGCGTACAGCATCGCGACCGAAATCGAGCGTTGCGGCGCCGGCACCCCGGCCTCGTCGGCCGCGATGCGTACGACGTCGTTCAACGCGATCATCCGCTCGGAGACCAGGTATCGCTCGCCGATGCGGCCGCGCTCGGCGGCCAGGATCATCGCCCGCGCGGCATCGTCGACGCCGACGACTTCCAGCTGGATGCCGTTCATTCCGAAGGGCAGCTTGCCGAAGACGGCGCCGGCGATGAAGGCGCCGTGCGGCGTGCCGCCCCAGTCACCGCCGCCGTAGGTCGTCGACACGCACATCGCGATGGCGGGCAACCCCGCCTCGGCCACGTACCGCATCACCAGGTCTTCGGCCTGCACCCGGGACTGGACGTACGGGGTCTGTCCCCGCGGGTTGATCACGTCGTCTTCGGTCGCCACGTGCCCGTGCCGCCGGCCCACCGTCGCGTAGGTGCTCGTGAAGATGAACCTGCGCAGGTCAGGTTGGCTGACGGCAATATCGAGAACGTTGCGCAGGCCGTCGACGTTGGTGCGAAACAGCGGCGCGGGGTCACGCAACCATGCGCGGGTGTCCACCACGCAGTAGTAGACGTCGTCGACACCGTCCATCGCCTCGCGCAACGTGGCGTCATCGAAAACGTCGCCGTGAAAACGGGTGAGCTCGAGGTCATCGATGGAGCGGGTGTTGGCATTCGGGCGCACCATCGCCCGAACCTGGAAGCCGTCCGCGACGAGTTGGCGGGTGACGTGCGAACCCAGAAAGCCGTTGGCGCCGATGACCAATTTGGGTTTGGTGCTCACTGAGATCCTCCGTATTGCTGCATCCATCTCTCGGCGTCTTCGTCGAGCGTGCCCAGCGCCTGGGCCTTGCGACACCACTTCATCCCGGCCTTGAGGAAACGCAGCGGGTTGTAGATGTCTTCTTCACGGCTCCACTGGCCGTCACCGGCGTACGTGATGATCGTGATGTTGGTAGCGCTGATGACGCTGCCGTCGCCAGGGTCGCGCATCGGGTTGTCCAGTTCGAGGATGACCCGCCCGGTGGGCTCGTCGATCACCGACCACAGCGTGGGGAACGCGACCATGTGGCTCCCGGGGAAGGTCGTCATCGTTTGCTTGATCCACTCGCGCACCTCGTCGCGGCCGCGCATCGTGCCCGCCGCATGCTCTACGTACTCGACGTCGGGCGTGTACTGCTCGACCCAGGCGTCCCAGTCGCGCGTCTCGGCGGCCCGGGCGACCGTCTCCTCGAACCTCTCGAAAGCTGCGGCCAGTTCGGTGCGGGAGAACGAACGGGGAGTCACTTCGCGGCACCGTTGCAGCTCATCGGCGGAGTGTAGCCTGGGCGGCATCGTGGCCCGTGAGGAGGACGAGCAATGGCAACCCAAAAAGCGATCCTGGCCGGCGGCTGTTTCTGGGGGATGCAAGAACTCATCCGCAAGCAGCCGGGTGTGGTTTCGACCCGGGTCGGTTACACCGGCGGCGACGTCCCGAATGCGACCTACCGCAATCACGGCACGCACGCCGAGGCCATCGAGATCGTCTACGATCCGGCCGTCACCGACTACCGCACCATGCTGGAGTTCTTCTTCCAGATCCACGATCCGACAACGAAAGACCGCCAGGGCAACGACCGTGGGCCCAGTTACCGGTCGGCCATCTTCTACCTCGATGAGGAGCAGAAGCGGATCGCGCTGGACACCATCGCCGATGTCGAGGCGTCCGGGTTGTGGCCCGGCAAGGTGGTGACCGAGGTCAGCCCCGCCGGAGACTTCTGGGAAGCCGAGCCCGAGCATCAGGACTACCTGCAGCACTACCCGAACGGGTACACCTGTCACTACATCCGCCCGGGCTGGAAACTGCCGCGGCGGGCCACCGCGGACCAGTAGGCAGCTCCGGCTCAGCGCCGGTGCACGACGACCCGGCCGCCATCCTTCGGCGTGTAGGCAACGCCCCGGCCGTGCCACCGCTCCCCCGTCGCCGCCGTGGTCTCAAGGGTGAAGTGGCGCAACACCGTTCGCAGCACGACGTCCATCTCCATGTTGGCGAACGCGGCCCCCACGCAGCGGCGGGTGCCGCCGCCGAACGGGATCCACGCGAACGCCGACGGCTTGGTCCCGACGTACCGTTGCGGGTCGAAGCGCTCCGGATTCGGGAACACGTCGGGATTTTCGTGAATCTGCGCGATGCTCACCAGGATTGATTCGCCGCGGGGAATGACCCACTCCCCGAGTTGATAACGCGGCGGGTAGACGCGCCGGGCCGCGAAATCGATGACCGTCCGGGCCCGCTGGACTTCCAGGATGGTCGCCTGTCGCAGCTCCTGGCCGCCATTGTCGGCCTCCTCGACCAGGGCGGCCAACACATCCGGATGCCGCGTCAGCCGTTCGAACGCCCAGCCCAGCGTGGAGGCGGTCGTTTCGTGGCCGGCGGCCAGCAGTGTGAGCAGCTCGTCGCCAATGTCCTTGCGCGACATCGCCGAGCCGTCGTCGTAGGTGCTGCGCAGCATCAGTGCGAGCACGTCGGAGCGCTCGTCGAAGTTGGGATCGGCCCGCTCGATCTCGATCAGCCTGTCGATGATGGTGTCGTACTGGCGGCGCCACTCGTCGAGCCTCCCCCAGGGGGTGAAACGCCCGTAATTGCGTTGCGGTTTCGGCATCGTCGCCATCCGTGAGCCCAGCGTGACCCACGGCGGGATGAGCCGGCGCAGCTCGTCGAGTTCGGCGCCTTCGGCCCCGAAGACAGCGCGCAGGATGGCGTTGAGCGTGATGCGCATCATCGACGGCAGCGTCGGGAAGGCCTCACCCTCCGGCCAGCCGGCGGTCTCGCGCAAGGTCTCTTCCTCGATGATCGCCTCGTACTTCTTCATGCTCTTGCCATGGAACGGCGGCGCGAGCAGCCGCCGTCGCCGACGGTGGTCCTCCCCGTCGAGCGCGAAGACGGAGCCGGAGCCGAACAGCCGGCTCAGGTTGGGCTGGATGTTGCCGAGCTCGTCAGGGCTGGTGGTGAAGATCTGCTTGGCCAGCTGCGGGTCGGCGACCACCACGACCCGGCCGTAGATGGGCAGGTTCAGGGTGAAGGCATCGCCGTGCCGACGAGCCAGCCGTTGAATCATCCCCCGCCGTGATACGGCAAAACCCAGCCCCTGCAACAGCTTTGGCAGCCGGGTTGCGGGAGGCAACCTGAGGGCGGTGGTGGCCGGCGAGGCGGTGACTACTTCACTCATAGCGGACTGCTCCCCGTATCTGCCCCGAGCATCGGGGTGGTACCGCGGTGTACCAATGCTTTCGAAAATACGGTACTCTGTGGTACCAGACCTGACAAGGGTGCCGTACCGACCGAAAGGGGTGCCGGCGGTGGCATCAGCGGCGACAGCAACGGCTGACGAAGCGGTCCTCGGCGACCCGTTCCGGCTCCGGTTGCTCGACGGCCTCGCCACCTCGATCGCCGAGCGCGGCTACCGCGCCAGCACCGTCGCCGACGTCGTTCGTCACGCCCGGACATCCAAGCGCACCTTCTACGACCAGTTCGCGAGCAAGGAAGAGTGCTTCCTGGAGTTGCTCGGGTCCGACAACGAAAAGCTCGGCGCGTTCATCGCGGCAGCGGTCGACCCCGAGGCCGATTGGCATCAGCAGATTCGTCAGGCCGTCGAGGCATACGTCGGCTACATCGAGTCCCGGCCGGCCATCACGCTGAGCTGGATCCGGGAGCTTCCGTCGCTCGGTGCCGCCGCCCGCCCGGTGCAGCGCCGCGGGCTACAGCTGCTGTCCAGCCTGCTGATCGACCTCAGCGCCAGCCCCGGGTTCCAGCGGGCCGAGCTGCCCCCGCTGACCGCGGCGCTGGCGGTCATCTTGCTGGGCGGTTTGCGCGAACTCACCGCCCTTGCCGTCGAGGACGGAAAGCCGGTGCGGGAAATCGTCGAGCCGGCCGTCGACGCCTCCATAGCCCTGCTCGGCCCGCGACACTGACCTGAATCGCCCACCTCCACCGCAGGCCGTTCCGGCCTGCATCGTCACCGGGCTAGGGTCAACCGCAGACGCCTAACCCAGACGGAGGACCTCGCGATGCGGCTATCAACCCGAAACCAGCTCAAAGGAACCATCACCGAGGTCGATCTCGGGACCGTGATGGCAATCGTGAAGGTGAAGCTCGACGGCGGCGACCAGGTCATCACCTCCTCCGTCACCAAGGACGCCGCCACCGATCTCGGCCTCAAGGTCGGGCAGCCCGCAACCGTGTTCATCAAGTCCACGGAAGTCACCATCGGCGTCGACTAACCCCATGGCGACGACGATGCGCGCCGAGCGCTTCTACGCGGACACCAAAAGGGTTGCGCTCGAAGACGTTCCAATACCGGAGCCCGGTCCCGGTGAAGTCCTGGTCAAGGTCGCCTTCTGCGGCATCTGCCATTCCGACCTGAGCCTTATCAACGGCACCTTCCCGGCGCAGCGCCCCGTGGTGATCCAGGGCCACGAAGCGTCGGGCACCATCGCGAAGCTGGGCCCCGAGGTGACCGGCTGGGCCGAGGGCGACCGCGTTGTGGTTGCCGCCGGTCGGCCCTGCCAGAAATGCGCGAACTGCCGGCGCGGCGATGTGGTGAATTGCCTACGGATCCAATTGATGGCGTTCGCTTACGACGGAGCGTGGGCCGAGTACACCCTGGCGCAGGCGGCGGGCCTGACCCGGGTACCGGACAACGTTCCGCTGGAGCAGGCCGCGATCCTGGCCGACGCGGTGTCCACCCCGTTCGGCGCGGTCGTCCGGACCGGAAAGGTGGCGGTCGGCGAGTCGGTCGGCGTGTGGGGCGTCGGCGGCCTCGGCACCCACATCGTCCAGCTGGCGCGGTTGGTCGGCGCCGTGCCGATCATCGCCGTCGACGTCAACCCCGCGGTCCTGGAGCGTGCCCTGGCCGTGGGCGCGGACTACGCGTTCGACTCCCGCGACGACGGGCTCAGGAACAAGATCGCCGACGTTACCGGCGGCCGGCTGCTGGATGTGGCCTTCGACGCCGTCGGGCTGAAGGCGACGTTCGAGCAGGGGCTCGATTGCCTCACCCCGGGCGGCCGCCTGGTGGGCGTCGGCATGAGCGCGCAGGCGCCGACCATCGGGCCCACCTCCCTGTTCGGTTTGACCCGCAAGCAGGTGCTCGGCCACCTGGGCTATCAGAACGTCGACATCGAGACCCTCGCGAAGCTGGTTTCGGCTGGGCGCCTTGACCTTTCACGGTCGATCAGCGAGATCGTCGCCCTGGAAGACGTGGCGCACGGCATCGAGATGCTCGAGCGTCAACAAGGCAACCCCATCCGTATCCTCGTCCAGCCCTGAGGCGCCGTTCTCCCGCGACACATAACCAGTTGCGACAACACGGCGAAACGGCGCGCAGCGGTTTATGTTTCGTCGCGCAGGAAGGCGCGCACCCGGTCCAGCACCAGCTCCGGACGCTGGTCGACGATCCAATGGCCGACGCCGTCGACCAGCTCCACCTTGAAATCGCTGATGTGGTCGGCATATCCGTCGGTCAGGTCGGGTGTGATCACCGGGTCTTCGGTGCCGGTCAGCCAGCGGACCGGCACCTCGACGCGGGCGTCGGCGTACTCGCCGCGCATCCAGCGCAGCATCTCCCCCGATTGGAAGCTGCGATACCACCGCGAACCCGCCTCCGCGTGGCCGGGCTGACGCATGCATTCGGTGTAGAGGCGGAGGTCCTCCTCGGGCAGCGCGTAGCCGCCACCCACCCAGGACCCGAGCACACGGCTCGCCCTCGAGTTGACATTGCTGATCATCCGCGGCCCGATGACCGGCAACGAGATCGGGATCTGATACCACAGCCGCCAGATGTTGCGCACCGCCCGCAGGTCGCGCTTCACCCACGGCGCCACCGTGTTCACCCCGAAGAAGCCGGTCACCTTTTGCGGGTGACGCAGCATCATGATGAACGCGGCCGGCCCACCCCAGTCGTGTGCGACGAGCTTGACCGTCTGGACGTTGAGGCGATCCAGGACGGCCGCCAGGTCGTCGGCCAGCTCGGTCTTGGTGTAACTCGAGCGGGGCGCCGAGCTCCAGCCGGCGCCGCGCAGGTCGGGGCACAGCACGCGATAGCCGTCGGCGGCCAGCGGCCCGATCAGGTTGTGCCATTCCCACCAGTTCTGGGGGAAGCCGTGCACCAGCATCACCGCCGGCCCGTCGGCCGGTCCCGCGTCGGCGACATGGATCGTCACACCGCTTCCGAGATCGACGTACCTGTGTTCGACACCGTCCAGCGCGGGCATAGTGACCATGAAGTGAGAACGTAGCCGCCTGCCGCGGGTTAGGCCAGGAACCGCTCGACGTACGGCGCGAAGCGGCGACGCAGGTCGGCCTCGTCCAGGCCGAACATCTCGCAGGAGGTCGCGACGTTGCCCAACCGGCCGCGCTGGTGCCCGGCCAGGTACTCGTCGATCGCCGTTCGAACTTCGTCGGTGAACGGCTCGCCGGCCAATGTGTATACCCGCTCGGCGACGCCGGTTTCGTCGGCCATGAAGTCGTCGAAGCGGATGTCGATCGAGCGTTCCGGGCCGATGGTCTCCCGATCGCGGACCAGGGCGGTGAGCATGTGCTCGAGACGGTCGATCCACGACGCCGCGATCCGTTCCACGGGCACCGGTGACCGGTGCATGCGTGCGGAGTAGGTGATCATCGCGATCATCGACAGCGCCACCGGCACCGGGTCACGGTGCGTGAAAACGACGGTGCTACCAGGAAATACACGCGTCAGCACCGGCACCTGCTCGAGATGCTGAGGCGACTTGAGCAACCAGCGCCGTCCGCCCCGCAAGAACTGCATGGCCCTGAGTTGCCGTGCGAGGTACTCGTAGTGCGGCGTCTGGTCGTGAGCCTGGTAGTACTCGCGCCAGCGGGGCACGTCGGCCAGCGTCTCGAAGAGCATGGTCGACAAATCGTTGGCGAGCAGTTGGATCTCTTCGTGGACGTGCTCGGTGGTCATCTCGTGCATCAGCGGGAAGTGGGGCATCACCGTGTTGATCAGCCCGACCGCGACGTCCATCCGAGCCCGGCGGGGATCCGGCTCGACCCCGGCCTCGGACGGCAAGGGAAACGGTTCGACGCTTTCCCAGTACGGCATGGCGCGAAAGGTGGGCGGCGCCGCCAGCAGGTTGTGCAGATGGGTGGTGCCGGTGCGCGGCAGGCCGGCGATGACCACCGGCGGTTGCAGCTCGATGTCGTCGATTTCCGGATGCCTGCGCACCAGGTCGGTCAACAGCAGCCGGTTCTTGAGCAACTGCAGCAGCTGCCCGAAGAAGTTCACCACCCCGGCCTCGTGCAGCCCGTCGATGTCGCGCAGCGCCGCGAGGTAGACCTCGAGCCGTTCGCGATAGTCGTCCGCACCGAAGTCGTCCAGGCCGGTGTCCGCGGCGGCCCTCGCATGCAACGCCTCGGCATCCAGCGGGCAGTCCGGCGCCAGCGTGGCCATCATGTCGAGCAGTTGTTGGGCCTCGGCGCTGAAGCGGGGCACGGCGAGGTCATCGAGGCGAACGGCGTCGGTCACGGCGACTTATGTTACTCTCAGTTTCGTAATGGTAGTGGATTTTGGCCGGCCCCGTGACCCACGCATCGACGGCGCGGTGCTGAGCGCGACGGTCGACCTGCTCGCCGAAACCGGCTATGCCGGGCTCTTGGTCTCCGCGATCGCGGAACGCGCCGGCACCAGCAAGCCCGCGATCTACCGGCGCTGGGCGAGCAAGGCGCACCTGGTCCATGAGGCGGTGTTCCCCATCGGTGTCTCGACCGAGCTACCCGATACCGGCTCACTGCCCGAGGACCTACGCGAAATGGTCCGTCGCTCAATGGCTTTCCTGACGACGCCGGCCGCCAGGGCGGCCTTGCCGGGCCTGGTGGGCGAGATGGCCGCGGACCCGACCCTGCACTCGGCGCTGCTGGAGCGATTCGCCGGCGTCATCGGCGGCGGCCTGACCGAGTTGCTGGAGCGGGCCGCGGGCCGCGGCGAGGTCCGGCCCGACGTGACCGCCACCGAACTCACCGACGCCATCGCCGGCATCACCCTGATGGGCTTGCTCACCCGTGTCGGTGAACTCGATGACGCCTGGGTCGATCGCACAACCACGTTGCTCCTGAAGGGAATCCGCGCATGACGCACGAAACGACCGCCGCGTGGCAGGAACTGCTCGCCACCCTGGGCACCCTGGACCGCTCCTTCCTGGAGGGCAACCGGGCGGTGACCGACGACCGCCACATCGCCGACGGCTACCGCATGCTCGCCAGCACGCTCGGCGTTGCCTTCGACGCCTACCTGTTCCCCGAGCCCGGCCGGCCCCAGTTCGTCGCGGTGAACACGCCGTTCCGCCGCGACCGCCGCTGGGGCGGCGACAACACCGACGCCTACTACTTCATGTGTCCGGTCGATCCGAAGCGCCGCTACCGCATCAGTGGCAATCACGGTGACAGCGTGTACTTTTCGGTGACCGCCTACAACGAGCCGTCACCGGGCGCGTGGTCCGACCGGGTGGTCGCGATCGTCCGCGACAGCGATCTCGACGTGGGCGCCGACGGCAACTTCGCCTTCGAACTCGGCCCCACCCCCGACGCCGCCGTGCTGATGACCCGCGACTACCAGGCCGACCCGCTGACCGGCCGCCCCGTCACCTGGTGGATCGAGGCGCTCGACGATCCGGAGCCGATCCGGCACGGCGACGCCGAGACCGCCGCGAGCCTGCGGGCGGTCGCGACCTGGTTGCGCACGATGTTCGCCATCGTGCCGCTGGCGGTAGGGACGCGCGTCGACGACGACCATGCCCTGGGGCACGAAACCGCGCACGCGGCAAATCAATTCGCCGATCCCTATCAAGTCCCCGACGCAAACTTCGGCTGGTCGGCGCGCGACGCCTGCTACTCATACGGCAGCTTTGTGCTCGCTGACGACGAAGCGCTGGTGATCACGCACCGGCCGCCCGCCTGCCGGTTCTGGAACCTGGTGGTGTGGAACCAATTCATGGCCACCTTCGGCGCCCCCGAGGGGCCGGACGCCCGCTGTTCGATCAACGGCCACAGCGCCGCGCTCAACAGCGACGGCTCGGTGACGATCGTCTTGTCCCGCGAATTGACCGGCCACCCGAATTCGCTGACCACACTGGGCTATCCGCGCGGCAACCTCGCCTTCCGGTGGTTCCTCGCCGACGAGGTGCCGCCGCGGCCGGAGGTGGACCTGGTGCAGGCGACACAGGCGCCCACCGCCACCAGCTAGCCCGCCGGCACTTAGATTTCGCGAACCAACTCGACGGCCCGGCCGAGCGTGCGAAGCTTCGCCTCCAGCGTGTCGCCGGCCGGGTAGAGCCGCACGGTGTTCACGCCGGCGTCGCGCCACACCGCAAGCCGCGCGCGGACCATCTCCTCGGTGCCGATCAGCGTAGTGGCCAACACCATTTCGTCGGTGACCAACGCGGCCGCGCCGTCGCGGTCGCCCCGCTGCCAGCGCTCGCGCACCTCGGCGGCGATGCCCGCCCAGCCCTGCCGGCTGTAGGCCTGGTTGTAGTAGTTCGTGCTCGACGACCCCATCCCGCCCAGGCTGAACGCGAGCTCCTTCTTGCGGCCGGCGACCATGGCGCGCAGTTCGTCCTCGTCCGAGGCGAACGCGACTTCGGCGCCCTGGCAGATGTCGACGTCGGCGCGCGCGCGGCCGGCGGCGGCCAGGCCCTCGTCGAGATGCGAGAAGTAGGCGGCGCCGGCACCCTCCGGGACGAAGCTGGTGCCCAGCCACCCGTCGGCGACCCGGCCCGTCAGCCGCAGCATCGCCGGAGACAGCGCGGCCAGATAGATCGGAATGGGATGCTCGGGCCGGGTCGACAACCGCATCGGCACCCCTTCGCCGCCGGGGAGCGGGATCTGAAACTGCTTGCCCGAGTAGGAGAGTTTGTCTCCGGTGAACACCTGCCGCACGATGTCGACGGTTTCGGAGATGCGGGCCAGGGGCGCGCTGAACGAGACGCCGTGCAAGCCCTCGATCACCTGCGGGCCGGACGCGCCCAGCCCGAGCAGGAAACGCCCGCCCGACAGGTTGGACAGCGTGATGGCGGTCTGCGCGACCATGACGGGCGATCGAACGCCGACCTGCAGGATGCCCGAGCCCAGCAGGATGCGTTCGGTCCGTGCCGCGAGGTAACCCAGGGCCGACGGTGCGTCGGAACCCCAGGCCTCGGCCACCCAGCACACATCGAGGCCCAGCTTCTCCGCCTCGACGACGAAGGTTGCGGTGTCCCGGCCGGCGCTCGACAACTCGACCGTGGTGGCGGTGCGCATCAGCGCACCCCGTGCTCGGCCAGTCTCTTGATCGCCGCGAGCGTCTTGCCGATCGCCGCCTCGAACTCGCGCATCCGCACGAACACGATCTTCTGTTCCTTGTCGGGCATCGATTCGATGGCCGCCGACAACCCCGAACGTCCCGGGCCCATCTGCATCCAGTAGCTCAGCGCCGTGCCGCCATCGCGGGAGTTCAGCCGGAACCGCCACATCGCCGCGGGGTTGTCGGGTTCCCCGACGGCCCAGGCGAATTCGCGCGGCTCGTCACACGCGACGATTTGCGAGGTGGTGGTCCATTGCCCGAACGCGTCGTGCTCGTTGTGTCCGACGAAGCGGGCGCCCACGCGCGGGCCGTCGGCGCCGTCGGCCCACTCCACCGCCTGCAGCTCGTTGCTGAGCGTCGGCATGAGCTTGATGTCGGAGACCAGGCTCCACACCCGGACCGGATCGGCATCGATCCACGTCGATGCCTCCACCGTCGGTTTGTCCGCGTACCGCGCGCCGGTCCACTCCACGCAGCCCATTGTGCCCCCGCACGTGAATACTCGGATCACGTGCGGGGTCGTGGGCGGCTGTCAGGCGGCCGCGGGCACCTGATCGGCCGACCGGTCGGGGCCGGCCTTGCGCAGGACCGAGTCCGGGAAGGTGAGCCGGACGATCTTGCGGACGACGGTGCCGAACTGACGCAGCAGCGGGCCGCGGTTGTAGGGGATTGCGTAGCGCTCGCAGATCGCTTGCACCTCGGGCGCGATCTCGGCGTAACGCCGCGCCGGCATGTCCGGGAACAGGTGGTGCTCGATCTGGTGGGACAGGTTGCCGGACAGCAGATGAAAGAGCCTGCCACCGGTGAGGTTTGCCGAACCGAGGACCTGGCGGAAGTACCACTGGCCGCGCGACTCGTCTTTGGTCTCCTCGACGGTGAACTCCTGGGTGCCGTCCGGGAAGTGGCCGCAGAAGATGATCATGTAGGACCAGACGTTGCGCATCAGGTTGGCCGACAGGTTGCCCGCGAAGACGAACGGCGCGAAGGGACCGGCTAGCAACGGGAAGGCCACGTAGTCCTTGAGCGTTTGCCGCCGCGTCTTCTTCCAGATCGCGCGCAGCACCTCACGCTTGTCGGCGAGCTCGATTTCGCCCGAGCGGATTCGCTCGGTTTCCAGTTCGTGCAGCGCGACGCCGTACTGGAACAGCACCATCAACAAGAAGGCGTAGAGCGGGTTGCCCAGGAAGTACGGCTGCCAGCGCTGGTCTTCGCTCATCCGCAGGATGCCGTAGCCGATGTCGCGGTCCATCCCCACGATGTTGGTGTGGGTGTGGTGCATGTAGTTGTGCGAATGGCGCCACTGATCGGCCGGGCACGCGGTGTCCCACTCGAAGGACCGGCCGGAGATGTTCGGGTCACGCATCCAGTCGTATTGGCCGTGCATGATGTTGTGGCCGATCTCCATGTTGTCCAGGATTTTCGACAACCCCAGCATCGTGGTTCCCAGCAGCCAGGCCGGCGGCAGGAACAGCAGCGCGCGGCCGCCGACTTCCAGCGCGCGCTGGGCCTTGATGACGCGGCGGATGTAGTCGGCGTCCTCCGCGCCGAGGCTGGCCATCACGCGTTCCCTGATGGCATCCAGTTCGCGGCCGAATGCGTCGGCCTGTTCCGGGGTCAGGTTGATCTTGTTCTGTGTCATGGCTTTTCCTCCAGTATTGGTTGGGACTAAAGCGACAGGTCCACATCGCCGACCGGGACGGACACACAGATCTGAACGTCCTCGTCGGGGCCGGTCGAGACCGCGCCGGTGATCAGGTTGCGCACCGTGCCGGTGGTCTTCCGCCGTGTGCAGGTGTGGCAGATGCCCATCCGGCAGCCGTTCTCGGGTGACAGGCCGGCCGATTCCGCCTGTTCCAGCAGGGGACGTCCGTCGTCGACGACATCGACCCCGCTGTCGGAGAACGTAACCCGCCCGCCCGAGGGATTGGCCGGCGCTTCGAAGGATGGTGGTACGAAGCTCTCGGTGTAGACGTTGTCGCAGTGGTTTCGGACGGCATCGACCAAAGGCGTTGGCCCGCAGACGAACACCGCATCGGGTGATGGCATCGCGGCGGCCAGATGCGCGGCGCCGAATCGGCCGGCGAGGTCGCCGCCCTCGGCTCGGGTGTAGCCATGCAGCACCCGGACCCCGGGCAGCGTCGCGAGCTCGTCGCGGTAGCACGCCTCGCCCGCGTTGCGGGCGTAATGGATGAACGCGATCTCGCCGGGGTGCCCCTCGGCGACCAGGCTGCGCACCATGGCCATCACCGGGGTGATGCCGCTTCCACCGGAAACGAACAAGATCCGACGCGGTCTTTGCGGCCCCGGCTCCGGCAACACGAAGTCGCCACCGACGCCGGCCAAACCGAACACCATGCCGGGGCGGGCGTGTTCGTACAGGTGGTTCGAAACCAGCCCGCCGTCGTGCTGCCCGATCGTCAGCTCGAGGTGGGCGGTCCCCTCGGCATTGGCCGGGGAATAGCAGCGGGTGTGCCGGCGGCCGTCGATCTCGACGGCAAGGTTGACGTACTGCCCGGCTTTGACGGTATGGGCGGATGTGAAGCTGTCGTTCGGAGCGAGGGTGAGGGTGACGCTGCGCGCGGTGGTGCGGCGCACGTCGATCACCTTGGCGCGGGCCTCCCCCAGCGTCCAGGTCGGCGCCACCAGCTCGGTGTACCGGTCGACGCCGTGCGGGCCGGTGAGCAGGTCGAGAAGGTCTGAACCCAAGACTCGCTTCCGAAAAGTCCGAGCGAGGGCTCGACCCGAAGTCTGAGCGGTTTGAGTGAACATATGTACACCGTGGGGCCATACCCCCCGGTCAGTCAAGCGTTTCCGCAGGTCTGTGGTAGGCTTCACACAGTGAACAGCCGTACTCCTAGCTCACGGGTGCGCGGTTCTGGTCGCGAGCGCTCGCGCGAAAGTCGGTCGCGTGAGGAGCGCAAGGAGGCGACCCGTCGCGCAATCATCGCCGCGGCACTCAAGCTGTTGCAGGACCGCAGCTTTTCCAGTCTCAGCCTGCGCGAGGTGACCCGTGAGGTCGGGATCGTGCCGGCCGCCTTCTATCGCCACTTCGAGTCGATGGAGGCCCTTGGGCTGGTCTTGATCGACGAGTCATTCCGAAGTTTGCGCGACACCCTGCGTGACGCGCGTGCCGGCAAGCTCGACCCGAACCGGGTGATCGAATCATCCGTCGAAATCCTGGTCGCCAGTGTGGCGCAGCGGCGGGAACATTGGCGATTCATTGCTCGTGAACGCAACAGCGGGCTCAGCGTGCTGCGCTATGCCATCCGCACCGAGATCCGGTTGATCACGTCCGAGTTGGCCACCGACCTGGCGCGCTTTCCACGGCTGCACGAGTGGACCACCGAGGATCTCAACGTACTCGCGACCCTGTTCGTCAACGCGATGATCGTCATCGCGGAGGCGATCGAGGATTCGCAGAGCGCCGAAACGCTGGAAGACATTCGGCGGCTCGCCGTCAAGCAGTTGCGGATGATCGCCATCGGCATCGCCGGCTGGAAGAGCAAGCCTTAGCCGCACCGCACCCGGAGTGAACAGTCGGACACTGGCTACCTCACTCCGTCGTCTGGGTGAAGTCCGGCGCCCCGTTCTCATCGACGACCTCATACAGCGACTGGCCGTCTTCGGGCGCGCCATCGATCTGGCCCCGATGAGCGCGTCCAGGAGGACCGTCGGCGAGCGCGTCCCCACCTTCCCCGGGGAAGTCGGGCGAGATGTCCGGCTCCTCTTCCGCCAGCCGGGCATCCAGCGATTCGCCCTCGCGCTCTTCCCGCGCGGTCATGCCGAACCGGTTCGCTTCGCTCCAGCCCTCGGGCGGGTCGACGACGATGTCGCCGTCGTCGTTGTGCAACTCGTCGGAGTCGGTGCCTTCGCTCGCGCTCAACATGTCCCCGGGGCCGCCCTCCTGGGGGAAGTCCGCGGGGTCCACCAGCTCGTCGGCTTGGGGGTCTTCGCTCATGCGGGAACGGTTGCCCGCCGGATCGGGGGGCTAAACGCGACCCGCCCCTAGCGGGGCGACCGCCACATCGCCCACATCGTGGGACCGCCGTCGGGGACCACGATCTCGCGGGTCACCGCGAAGCCGAAACGTTCGTAATACGGCACGTTTTCGGGCTTGCTCGACTCGAGGTAGGCCGGACAGTATTCGGCGTCGCAGCGATCCAGCCGCGACCGCATCAACGCCTGCCCGAAGCCCCGCCCGCGGACCGAGGGGTCGCTCCCGATCACGGCGAGATACCAATGCGGCTCTTCGGGATGCATGCGCTTCATGAGCTCCTGCAGGCCGCGGGCCCTCGCGGTACGAAGGCCGAACACCCGCAGAAACGTCGGAATCATCGCCAGTTCGCCCCGGCGAGTCTCGCGCCACTGATTCGGCGGATCCCACAGGGCCGCCGCGCCGATGTCCGGGCCGTCGCAGGCCACCTCGACGCCGCCGCAGCCCAAATGGTGGTGGCGGGTCATCGTTGCGAACAACCGGTGCAGGTTGGCGGCCCGGTCCTTCGGGTCGGGCAGCAGCCAGGTCGTCACCGGGTCGTCGTAAAAGGCCCGGCCCAGGGTGCGCGACAGCTCGCGCACATCGGCCTTGCGCGCCGGGCGTGGCTGGGGAGTCACCCGAGTCAGGCTAGCGGGTGAGCCACGTCCGGGTGTCATGACCGGAGCGGCGGGTACGTTGGGGCGGTGACCGGCGTTTCGCGTCGCGCATTCGGGCGGATGGCCGCCGGTGCGGGCATGCTCGGCACAGCCGGGCTACCCGCCGGCTGTGGGCGCCCGGGTAATGACCACGCCGGTCCCGCCGCCCCGCCACCGCCCGCGGTAAAGCGGGTGGGCGTGGTCCTCTCGCACGAACAGTTCCGCACCGACCAGCTGGTGGCGCAGGCGCAGGCGGCCGAACAGGCCGGCTTTCAGTATGTCTGGGCCAGCGACCACATCCAGCCATGGCAGGACAACGAGGGACATTCGATGTTCCCGTGGCTGACGCTGGCGCTGGTGGGCAACGCCACCAGCCGCATCGCGTTCGGCACCGGGGTCACCTGCCCCACGTACCGTTATCACCCGGCAGTGGTGGCACAGGCGTTCGCCTCGCTGGCGATCCTCAGCCCCGGCCGGGTATTCCTGGGGGTCGGCACCGGGGAACGGCTCAACGAACAGGCGACCACCAACACATTCGGCAAATACGCCGAGCGCCACGACCGGCTGGTCGAGGCGATCAACTTGATCCGCCAGTTGTGGAGCGGATCGCGAACCTCGTTCACCGGCCGGTACTTTCAGACCAACGCGCTGAAGCTCTACGACACACCGTCCACACCGCCACCGATCTTCGTGGCGGCCAGCGGACCCAAGAGCGCGGCTGTGGCCGGTCAATACGGTGACGGCTGGATCGGTCAGGCCCGGGATGTCACGAACCCCGCACTCGTGGCCGCATTCAGCGCCGGCGCGGAGGCCGCCGGCCGCGACCCGGGCAGCCTGGGCAAGCGCGCGGAGCTGTTCGCTGTCGTCGGCGATAACACCGAGGCGACGACGGCCGCCAGCCTATGGCGCTTCACCGCCGGCGCCGTCGACCAGCCGAATCCGGTCGAAATACAGCGCGCCGCGGCGGTCAATCCCATCGACAAGGTGCTGGCCAATTGGACCGTCGGCACCGACCCCGCCCCCCACATCAAGGCGGTGCAAGCGGTCCTGGACGCCGGCGCCGTGCCGTTTCTGCATTTCCCCCAGAGCAATCCGCTGACGGCCATCGACTTCTACCGCACCAACGTCTTGCCCAAGTTGCACTAGACGGACCTGGGCTCGACCTCGGGCTGGATGTAGACGACGCGCACCGCGGGCACCGCCTCCCGAATGCGCGCCTCCGCGTTTCTGATCACATCGGCCGCGACCGCGAATTCCCGCTCGGGGCCGATCACGACCTTGGCGGCCACCACCATCTGGTCCGGGGCGAGGTACTGGGTGCGCAGGTCAAGGACGTTGTCGACGTGCTCGGCCCGCTGCAGGGCCGACCGAATCATCTTGCACTGGTTGGTCGTTGCCCCCTCGCCGATCAACAGGCTGTGCGTCTCGACGATCAAAACCACGGCGATCACGGCCAGCAGCGCCCCGATGCCCAGCGTGCTGACCGCGTCCCACAACGGGTTTCCCGTGACCACCGTGAGTGTCACGCCCGCAAGCGCTACGCCGAGACCGAGCAGCGCGGCGCTGTCTTCGAGGCGCACCACGGGCGGCTCCGGGATGCGCGAATTCCGGATGAACGCCGGCCGACGGGCGCCGCGGGAGGATGCCCGCGTGACGCAACGGGGTACATCATGGACAATCCCGCCTATGGACCTATCGGACCCGAGTTCCCAGCACGAGCTGGCGAGGCGCATGGCCGAACTGGCCCGCGACATCGCCGCACCACGCGACCTCGGTCAGGTGCTCGCCGACGTGACCGCCGCCGCGGTGGAGCTGATACCGGGCGCCGACATTGCCGGCGTGCTGCTGATCAAGGGGGGCGGAGATTTCGAGTCGGTCGCGGACACCGACAGCCTGGTTGCGCAGCTCGACAAGCTGCAGCACGACTTCAGTGAGGGTCCCTGTCACGACGCCGCGCTGAAGGAAACGATCGTGCGCACCGACGACCTCCGCGAGGAACCACGCTGGCCCCGTTATGCGCCGGCGGCCGTGGAACGCGGTGTGCTGAGCAGCCTCTCGTTCAAGCTGTACACCGCGGAGCGCACGGCCGGCGCGCTGAACCTGTTCAGCTTCCGGCCGGGCGCATGGGATACCGAGGCCGAGACCATCGGCACCGTCTTCGCCGCACACGCCGCCTCCGCGATCATGGCCGGGCGCCACGGGCAGCAGATGCAATCGGCGCTGTCGACGCGAGACCGGATCGGTCAGGCCAAGGGCATCATCATGGAGCGCTACGGCGTGGACGAGCTGCGCGCCTTCGACCTACTGCGCCGCCTGTCCCAGGAGAGCCAGGCCAAGCTCGTCGACGTTGCGCAGCGCGTCATCGATACTCGCAGCGACGACTGATTCCCCGCCGCCGCCATTTACGATGGGGTGGCTTCATCGATGAGTCCGGCGCGACGCGGCGCCGGGGAACGGGTGGCCACCGTGTGGGATTTCGAAACAGACCCGGAATATCAGGCAAAGCTCGACTGGGTCGAAAAGTTCATGGTCGACGAGCTCGGACCGCTCGATCTGGTCGCTCTCGACCCCTACGACAAGAAGAACGCCGAGATGATGGCGATCCTGCGGCCGTTGCAGCAGCAGGTGAAGGATCAGGGCCTGTGGGCCGCGCATCTGCGGCCAGAGCTCGGCGGCCAGGGCTTCGGCCAGGTCAAGCTCGCGCTGCTCAACGAGATCCTCGGCCGTTCCCGCTGGGCGCCGTCGGTGTTCGGCTGCCAGGCGCCCGATTCGGGCAACGCCGAGATCCTGGCGATGTTCGGGACCGACGAACAGAAGGCCCGCTACCTGCAGCCGCTGCTCGACGGCGAGATCACCTCGTGCTATTCGATGACCGAGCCGCAGGGCGGTTCCGATCCCGGACAGTTCGTCACCGCCGCTACCCGCGACGGCGACTACTGGGTGATCAACGGGGAGAAGTGGTTCTCCACCAACGCCAAGCACGCCTCGTTCTTCATCGTCATGGCGGTGACGAACCCCGAGTCGCGCACGTACGACAAGATGTCCCTTTTCATCGTCCCGGCCGAGACACCGGGCATCGAGATCGTCCGCAACGTGGGCGTGGGAGCAGAATCGTCGGCGCGCGCCAGCCACGGGTATGTCCGCTACACCGACGTGCGCGTCCCGGCCGATCACGTGCTGGGCGGTGAGGGTCAGGCGTTCATGATCGCGCAGACCCGGCTCGGTGGTGGGCGCATTCACCACGCGATGCGCACGATCGCGTTGGCGCGCAGCGCTTTTGACATGATGTGCGAGCGTGCCGTGTCCCGAAAGACGCGCCACGGGCGACTGTCCGATTTTCAGATGACCCAGGAGAAGATCGCGGACAGCTGGATTCAGATCGAACAGTTCCGGCTGCTCGTGTTGCGCACCGCGTGGTTGATCGACAAGCACCACGACTACCAGAAGGTGCGCCGCGACATCGCGGCGGTCAAGGTGGCCATGCCCCAGGTGCTGCACGACGTCGTGCAACGGGCCATGCACCTGCACGGTGCGCTCGGCGTCTCCGACGAGATGCCGTTCGTCAAGATGATGGTGGCGGCCGAGTCGCTGGGCATCGCCGACGGCGCCACCGAACTGCACAAGATGACGGTGGCCCGCCGCACCTTGCGCGAATACCAGCCGGTTACAACGCCATTCCCGTCCGCGCACATACCCACCCGGCGCGCGGAAGCCCAGGCGCGGCTGGCCGAGCGGCTCGAGCATTCCGTCGCGGAGTTCTGACCCGGCTCGCCTGGGCGCCTCACGACACCTAAACCTTGGCGACGACACGCCGTAAAGGGCCGCCGTGGTTTAGGTTTCGCGGTAGTAGGTCACGACACGTAGCGGACGATGCTCTCGGCCACACACGCCGGCTTGGGCGCGCCCTCGATCTCGACGGTGGTCGACATGGTCGCCTGCACGGTGCCGTTTCCGACGTCGTCGACGCTGACCAGTGACGTCTGCGCGCGCACCCGGGAGCCGACCGGCACCGGGGCGGGGAAGCGAACCTTGTTGAGGCCGTAGTTGATTGCGAGCTTGATGCCGTTGACCGTGTAGATCTGGTGCTGCAGGCGCGGCAACAGGGCCAGGGTCATGAAACCGTGGGCGATCGTCCCGCCGAAGGGACCGGCGGCGGCGCGTTCCGGGTCGACGTGGATCCACTGGTGATCGCCGGTCGCGTTGGCGAACAGATTGACATCTTCCTGGGTGATGGTCACCCAGTCGCTGTGGCCGATGGTTTCGCCGGTAGCGGCCGCGAGCTCGGCTACTGATTCGAAGGTGCGCATTGAGGTTCCTCCTTGACTCCGGGCGCTAAGAATAGCGCCGAGGTCCTCGTGCCGGATCAGCCATCCCGGCCACCGCAGCACGCACGATCTGGTTTGGCGGCGCATGCACGGGGAACCCCGTCGGAAGTCAAGACCCGCACCGGAGGGGAGCAAATGGGAGAGCCGAAGGGCCACAAGACAGAGTCCGACGTCGAACCGGAGGCTCACGAGTCTCGGTCACGCGCCGCGGCCGGAGAGGCCGACGGCTCGTACGTGGGAGCGGCTGGTTCCGACGATTCTTTCGATGCTGGGGAAACGGGTGCCGAAGCGCGGAGCCAGCAAGGCTGACTCCCCTGCACCTCGGCGGATCGGCTACCGAAGTGCGCCGATCGCGGCCTGCAATTTGGTGGTGGCCTGATCCGCGACCTCCTGCAGGGCCCCCTGCTCGCCTGTCACCTTCACCATGAGTTGCGGATCCATCGCTTCGACGAGAACCGCATCGTTTTCGGCGGGATCGGTCCGCACCACGACATTGCACGGCAGTAACTGGCCGATCTGGCGGTGGATGCCCAGCGCGCGATGCGCCAGCACCGGGTTGCAGGCACCGAGGATCACATAGTCCTCCATGTCCTCCCCGAGCTTGTTTTTCAGCGTGGCTTTAACGTCGATCGTGGTCAGCACTCCGAAACCCTGTTCGGCCAGAGCTTTGGTGGTCTGCTCCACCGCTTCCTCAAACGAGGTGTGCAACGTGGCGGTCAATCCTGATGTCATTTCTTCCTCCTCGGTTTCGATCTACCCGGAATTTCGTTCGGCGCTAAGGTAATTCGCAGCCGGCTGGTCACAACTAACCCGCGGTGCGCGGGCGTTGCAGCTGGGTGAACTGCGGAACCGCACCCAAGGTGGCGACCGCATCGAACAGCGCGATCGAGTCCGCGGCGTCGGGCAACGCGGTCAGGACCGGCCCGAAGAACGCATGCCCGTCGATCCGCAGGATCGGGCTCCCCCCGGTTTCGCCGAGCGCGTCTTGCGCCGCCTGGTGTCCGCGTCGCACGACTTCGTCCAGCGATGCGTCCGAGGTGACCGCGGCGGTGGTGTCTCGCGCACCGGCCGCGGTCAAAACGTGGGCGACGAGACTGTCGTCAAGGGGTTCGGAGCCGTCGAAGTACCGTTCACCAAACGCGAAGTACGCGGCGGTCCACCCGGCGGCGCCGTTTTCGCGCGCGATGGCGGCCATCAGCCGGCCAACTTTTTGCGAGTCGCGCATGCGGGCCTGCTGAGGGGCCGGGAGTTCTCGCCCCTCGTTGAGCACCGCCAAACTCATCAGCTGCCAATCGACAGCCATGCCGGTCTTCTCGGCAACGGCGCGGAGCCACCGTGCGGTGTTCCACGAAAACGGGCACACCGGGTCCAACCAGAGTGTGACCGCCGATCCGGCTCGACCGCTTTCAGCGGGGTTCATTGCGCTTCCCTTTCGTCGGCACCGGCCCGTCAGGCCAGACTCAGGAACAGTTTTTCCAGCTCATCGATCGACACGGCCGGCCCGTCGGTGGGACTACCCTCCGGTCGGGCGATGCAGTCGCGCAGCCCCGAGGCAATGATCTTGAAGCCGGCGCGATCCAGCGCCCGTGATACCGCGGCCAGTTGGGTAACGACGTCCTTACAGCTGCGGCGCTGCTCGATCATCGCGATGACGCCGCCGAGCTGACCGTGCGCCCGACGCAACCGGGCCAGGACGGCGTCCATGTCGCCGGGGTCGTGAACTTCGTTTGCCATGACTCCTTCATACCATACCCACGGGGGTATACCGAGACCGATTGATAATACCCGGGGGGGTATGGTACGAATTGAGCTACGGTTCATGCCGCGACACGTGGGTACCAGGCACGCGATCACGTGCAACGTGTGCCCGCTGGCCCTCAGGTGCGGGCCAAACGGCCCTATTCGCAGGGGCGATGCGGGCTGAGACTCCGTACCAGAACGACCAGGTCACGAGGGAAGGAAACGTCAGTGTCCACGTTTCTCAGACGGGCGTGGGTGCCGCTGGTCGTCGTGGTGGCAGTCGCCCTCGGCGGCATCGCCGTCGAGCGGCTCCGCGGCGTCTTCGGATCCGACGCGATTTTTACCGCGACGGGCCGTAGCGCCGAACCACTCGAACCCTCACACATCAAGCAAGTGACCTACGAGGTCTACGGCCCCAGCGGCACAACGGGAACCGTGAGCTACCTCGACAACAACGCGCAGCCGGAACAGGTGGACTTCACCACGCTGCCGTGGACCTTCACGGTCACCACCACGGTGCCCGCCGTGATCGCCAGCGTGGTGGCGCAAGGCAACAGCGACGACATCGGGTGCCGCATCACCGTCAACGGTGTGGTCAAGGACCAGCGCTCCTCGGCCGGGCGCCACGCCCAAACCTCCTGTCTGGTGAAGGCCGCATGAACACCGACACCGACGCCCGTCCGAAATTCATGCGATTCGTCCGCAGGTTCGCGTGGCCCATCATCATCGGCTGGCTATTACTCACCGTCGCCCTAAACGTGCTTGTGCCGCCGATCGAGTCGGTCGCAAGGAACCACGCGGTGACGATGTCGCCCCAGGACGCTCCGGCGATGATCGCCGCCAAGCGCATCGGCGCAACCTTTCACGAGTCGGACTCCGACAGCACCGGGATGATCGTCTTGGAGAGCGATAAGCAGCTCGGCGACGAGGCGCACCGCTACTACGACGCCTTGGTGCGCAAGCTGCAGGCCGACCCCAAGCACGTCCAGCACGTCCAGAACGTGTGGGGAGATCCACTCACCGCCGCGGGTGTCCAGAGCCGCGACGGCAAGGCCGCCTACGTCCAACTGAACCTGGCCGGCAACCAGGGCAGCACCATGGGCAACCAGTCCGTCGACGCGGTGCGGAAGATCGTCGACAATTCAGAGCCCCCCAAGGGACTCAAGGTCTACGTCACCGGTCCGGGCCCCCTGACCACGGACATGAACGAGGCCGCCGACAAGAGCATGTTCAAGATGATGGGCGTCACGGGTGTCGTCATCATGATCATGCTTTTCATCGCCTATCGTTCCGTCAGCACGGTTCTTCTGGTCCTGGTCATGGTCGGCTTCGAGATGGGCACGGCCAGGGGGCTTGTCGCGCTGCTTGGAAACAATGAGCTGTTGGGATTCTCGACCTTCGTCGTTGCGATGCTGTCCTCGTTGGCGATCGCGGCGGGCACGGACTACGCGATCTTCCTCATCGGGCGTTACCAGGAGGCGCGTCAGGCCGGTCAAGACCGAGAAACCGCCTACTACACGATGTTTCGCGGTACCTCGCACATCATCTTGGGCTCGGGATTGACGATCGCCGGTGCCACGTTCTGCCTGCACCTGGCGCGCCTGTCGTACTTCAAGGCGCTGGGCATTCCGTCCGCCTTGGGCCTGCTCGTCGTCGTGGCGGGAGCGATGACCGCGGCCCCCGCCGTCGTTGCGGTGGCAACCCGGTTCGGCCTGCTCGACCCGAGACGGATGATCAAGACGCGCGGTTGGCGGCGCATCGGCACCGCCACCGTGCGCTGGCCCGGCCCGGTTTTCGCGGCCTCGCTGGTCATCGCGATCGTCGGCATTCTCATCATGCCGAGCATGAAGGTCAGCTACAACGACCGCTTCTACATACCCCGCGGCCTCCCGTCGAGCGTCGGGTATGCGGCCGCGGAGCGCCATTTCAGCGCCGCCACAATGAATCCCGACATCCTGATGATCGAAAGCGATCACGACATGCGGAACAGCGGCGACATGATCATCCTCGACAGGCTTGCCAAAGACATCTTTCGCTCGCCCGGAATCGCGATGGTGCAGAGCATCACCCGGCCGCTGGGCGGCCCCATCGAGCACACCTCCATACCCTTCCAGATCAGCGCCCAATCGATCCCGATCCAGCAGAACCTGCAGTTCATGCGGGACCGCACCGACGACATGCTCAAGATGAGTGACGACCTCGGCGCCATGATCGTCTCGATGCAGCGGATGCAGGGCTTGGTCGGGCAGATGAGCGGCGCCACCCATCACATGGTCGGCGACATGCACGAGATGCAGGCCACGCTGGACGAGATGCGCGACCACCTTGCGGATTTCGACGATTTCGCTCGCCCGTTCCGCAGCTATCTGTATTGGGAACAGCACTGTTTCAACATCCCGGTGTGCTGGGCTGCGAGGTCGGTGTTCGAGGCGATCGATGGTGTGGACAAGTTCAGCGAGAACATGAGCACGCTGATCAATGACGTGAACAACGTCGACGCGATATTGCCCCAGATGCTCGCCGAATTCCCACCGATCATCGCCGTCGCACAGTCGATGCAGGGGACTCTGCTCACCATGCACAGCAGCTTCTCCGGTCTGGTCACCCAAATGGCGCAGATGACGGACACAGCGAGCGCGATGGGTCAGGCCTTCGACGCTTCCCGCAGTGGCGACTACTTCTACCTGCCGCCAGAAGCGTTCCAGAATCCTGACTTTCAGCGCGGGCTGAAGCTGTTCTTGTCGCCGGACGGCAAGGCCGCCCGCTTCATCATCACCCACGATGCGGACCCGGCAACGCCGGCGGGCATCTCCGCGGTCATGCCGGAATTGGCCGCCGCACATCAAGCGGTGAAGGGTACGACCCTGACGGGCGCCAAGTTCTACCTCGCGGGCACGGCGGCAATTTACCGCGACATTCAGTCGGGCTCCCACTACGACCTGCTGATCGTGGGGCTCGCGGCGCTGACGTTGATCTTCGTCGTGATGCTGATCATCACGCGTGCGCTGGTCGCATCCCTAATGATCGTCGGCACGGTGCTGCTCTCGCTGGGTGCCGCCTTCGGGCTCTCGGTGTTGGTGTGGCAACACCTGTTGGGACTGGAATTGAACTGGATCGCACCGGTATTCGGGCTGATCATCCTGCTGGCGGTCGGATCCGACTACAACCTGCTGCTGGTTTCCCGGTTCCAGGAGGAGATCGGAGCGGGACTGAAGACCGGCATCATCCGCTCCATGGGCGGGACGGGTGGCGTGGTCACCTCGGCGGGTCTGGTCTTCGCCTTCACCATGATGTCGATGGTCGCCAGCGACCTGCGCTCAATCGGCCAGGCCGGCAGCACGATTGGTCTCGGCCTGCTGTTCGACACGTTGATCGTGCGCTCGTTGATGACGCCGTCGATCGCGGCGCTGCTGGGGCGTTGGTTCTGGTGGCCGATGCGCGTGCGGCCCCGCCCCGCCAGCGCCATGCTGCGGCCCTTCGGACCCCGTCGCCTCGTTCGTTCCCTCCTGCTCGGCGAGGAGGCCGACGCGCCAATCACCAAGCCCGAAAAAGCGATGGCGTCGACGGCGAGGTAAAGACCAGGGGCGCGGCAAGATGGGGTTGTGCGGCTGCTGATGATTTCCGATACCCACGTCCCCAAGCGCGCCCGCGACCTGCCGGCACGAATTTGGGATGAGGTGGACGCGGCCGACGTCGTCGTGCATGCCGGCGACTGGGTGGTGCCCGAGCTGCTCGAGGAACTCGAAGCCAGGTCGACCCGGCTGGTCGCCTGCTGGGGCAACAACGACGGGCCGGCACTGCGGGCGAGGCTGCCGGAACGGGCGGACGTGACCCTGGCGGGCGTGCGATTCACGGTGGTGCACGAGACCGGCGCGGCGACGGGCCGCGAAGCCCGGATGTCGCGGTTGTATCCCGACACCCAGGTCCTGGTGTTCGGGCACAGCCACATCCCCTGGGACACCCGCACCGACACCGGCCTGCGCCTGCTCAATCCGGGCTCGCCGACGGACCGGCGCCGACAACCGTTCTGCACCTACATGACCGCCGACGTCGCCGACGGGACGCTCGCCGACGTGGTCCTGCATCGCCTCCCGTAGTAGCGGGTACATACCTTCTGCACAGCTTCTACACATATATAGCTCGGCTACAGAGGTATTATGGAACAGGTGAAGTCAAGTACCGACGTGGTCACCGAGGTGTTTCGCGTCGTCGGCAGATTTCGCCGGCAACTCCGGCGGTCGGCCGGCCGCGGCTTCGATTCGTCGCGGCTGACCGAGTCACAGTCCGAGCTGCTGTGGCTGGTGGGCCGGCGGCCGGGCATCTCGGTCAACGCTGCTGCCGCCGAGCTCGGGCTGGCGCCCAACACCGCCTCCACCCTGGTGTCCAAGCTGGTATCCGGCGGTTTGCTGATGCGCACCGTCGGGGACACGGACCGCAGGGTCGGCCGGTTACACCTCGCCGAGCCCGCCCAGCAGATCGTCGACGCGTCCCGGGCCGCGCGGCGAGCAGTGCTGGCCGAGGTGCTCGCCGAACTTGACGACGACCAAATCGAGTCTTTGACAAGAGGATTGGAGGTCATTGAATTGATGACCCAGACACTGCAGGAGCGACGGCCATGAGCGCATCACTGCCGATGGCGATCGATGCCAGGCACCTGATCTATCGGTACGGCCAGTTCACCGCCGTCAACGACGTGACGTTGCAGGTGCGGCCGGGCGAAACCATGGGCCTGCTCGGTCCGAACGGCGCCGGGAAGACGACCATGGTCCGGATGCTCACCACGCTGGCGCCGGTGCAACAGGGCGAATTGCGCGTCTTCGGGCTGGACGCCCGCCGTCAAACCACCGATATTCGCAGCAACATCGGTTATGTGCCGCAACAACTCTCGATCGAGCCCGCATTGACGGGCCGGCAAAACGTCGAATGGTTCGCGCGACTCTACGGGGTGCCCCGGGCCGAGCGATCCGACCGGGTCGGGCAGGCGCTGGCGGCCATGGACCTGCTTGACGTTGCCGACCGGCTGGCCTCCGCCTACTCCGGCGGCATGGTCCGCCGTCTCGAGGTGGCGCAGGCACTGGTGAACCGGCCGTCACTGCTGGTTCTCGACGAACCGACCGTCGGGCTGGACCCGATCGCGCGCGACGGCGTCTGGACACAGGTGCAGAAGATGCAGGCGCAGTTCGGGATGACCGTGCTGCTGACCACCCACTACATGGAAGAGGCCGACGCGTTGTGCGATCGCGTCGCACTGATGCACCAGGGTGAGTTGCGCGCGGTGGGCACGCCCGCCAAGTTGAAGTCGACGGTGTCGCCGCGCGCAACCCTCGAGGACGTGTTCCGCCACTATGCCGCCTCGGGCTTGGAGGAAGATTCGGCGGGATCGTTCCGCGAAATCCGGTCTGCCAGAAAGGTTGCGCGCCGTGTCGGTTGATAGCGCCATGCCGGGGACCCTGGTCCGCGCGCCGCGCGGATGGCAACGGGTCGGCGCCGTGTTGAGCCGGATCGGCGCGTTCGCGATCGTCGAACTGCAGAAGTTGCAGCACGACAGGACCGAGCTCGTCACCCGGATGGTGCAGCCGGCGCTGTGGCTTTTGATCTTCGGAACCACCTTCAGCCATCTGCACGTCATCCAGACCGGGTCGGTGTCCTACCTGGCCTTCCTGGCGCCGGGGATCATTGCCCAGTCGGCGCTGTTCATCTCGATTTTCTATGGGATACAGATCATTTGGGATCGAGACGCCGGTGTCCTGGCCAAGCTGATGGTGACGCCGGCGCCCGCGTCGGCACTGATCACGGGCAAGGCGTTTGCGGCCGGGGTCCGCTCGGTGGCCCAGGTGGTCGGCGTGATGGCATTGGCGTATCTGATGAATGTCGGCCTGACGGTCAACCCGCTGCGAATTCTGGCGGCGATGGCCGTCGTCATGCTCGGCGCCGCGTTCTTCGCCTGCCTGTCGATGACGCTGGCCGGCCTGGTGCGCAATCGCGATCGCTTGATGGGAATAGGCCAGGCGATCACGATGCCGCTGTTCTTCGCCTCCAACGCGCTGTACCCAGTCGACGTGATGCCGACGTGGCTGCACGTGTTGAGCAGGGTCAACCCGCTCAGCTACGAGGTCAACGCCCTACGGGGACTGCTCATCGGCACGCCCTTCAACCCGATGGACATCGCCGTGCTGGTGGTGGCCGCGGTGCTCGGAATCGCCGCGGCGTCAACGTTATTGCGCCGACTCGTCGCCTAGGGACGGCGGGCGGCGTTAGCCGATGCGCCGGCCGTTGGGAAGGCCGGCGTGCGTTCCGATCGCCAATCGTGATCCAACGGTGACGATTCCGGGCTGACTCCCAATCGTTAGCCAACCGCGATGTGAAGCTTCGGCCGTGACAGGCGAATTGAGCCCTCCCCACGTGTTTGACTGCCCAGCGAACAGATTCGACCGCCGCACACGGCAGATGAAAGTTGGGATGGGTAGAGAGCTATGAAGTTCTTCGAAGAGTTGCGGAAGTTGCGTGGCGCCGCGGCGACCATGCCGCGCCAACTGGCGGTCGCGGCTGTGGGGGCTGCCCTGGTGTCTGGCCTCGTCACCGCCGCCGGCGGCGCGGCTACCGCGGGGGCGTTCTCGAAGCCGGGGCTGCCGGTGGAGTACCTGGAGGTGCCGTCACCGTCGATGGGCCGCAACATCAAGGTCCAGTTCGAGGGCGGCGGACCGCACGCGGTGTACCTGCTCGACGGTTTGCGGGCCCAGGACGACTACAACGGCTGGGACATCAACACCCCGGCATTCGAGGAGTTCTACCAGTCCGGCCTGTCGGTGGTGATGCCGGTCGGAGGCCAGTCCAGCTTCTACAGCAACTGGTACCAGCCGTCGTCGAGCAATGGCCAGAACTACACCTACAAGTGGGAGACGTTCCTGACCCAGGAAATGCCGCTGTGGCTGCAGGCCAACAAGCAGATCTCGCCGGACGGCAACGCCGTGGTGGGCCTGTCGATGTCCGGTGGCTCCGCCCTGATCCTGGCCTCGTACTACCCGCAGCAGTTCCCCTACGCCGCATCACTGTCGGGCTTCCTCAACCCCTCCGATGGCTGGTGGCCGACGCTGATCGGCCTGGCGATGAGCGACTCGGGCGGCTACAGCGCCAACAGCATGTGGGGTCCGTCCACCGACCCGGCGTGGAAGCGCAACGACCCGATGGTCCAGATCCCGCGCCTGGTCGCCAACAACACCCGCATCTGGGTGTACTGCGGCAACGGCACACCCAGTGACCTGGGCGGCGACAACATGCCGGCCAAGTTCCTGGAAGGCCTCACGCTGCGCACCAACCAGCAGTTCCAGAACACCTACGCCGCCGCCGGCGGGCGCAACGGGACGTTCAACTTCCCGGCCAACGGGACGCACTCGTGGCCCTACTGGAACCAGCAGTTGGTCGCGATGAAGCCCGACATCCAGCAGGTGCTGCTGGCCAGCAACACCACGGCCCAGCCGGCACAACCGGCGCAGCCAGCCGCCTAACCCCGAACCAGCATCGGCAGTAGCGCACCGGTCAGCGCTACTGCCGATGCTTTTGGGTTCCGTCCAGCAGGGCGCGGCGATCCTGGTGAAAGTACGTATAGCCAGTTGTCAACGCGCACACCGACGAAGCGACCACCAGCATCCACGTCCCATTGACCACCATGCTGATCAAGCCGCCGACCGTGGCGCCCAGGACGAAGCTGGCGAACAGCAGAAAGTAGCCCAGCCAGTCGGCCACCGTTCCACCGGCGATGTGACGTTCGATGCCCTGGCCCATCTTGACCAGCGTTCCGGTCACGTAGCTCAGCGGAACCGACACCTCGCCGTCTTTGACGAATGACGTGTTCAATGTGCCAATGCCGAACGCCACCAACGTGATCGGCGCGAAGTCAAGAAAATTCTCTTCCCAACCTTCGTCGAAGACGTCCACCACGGTCGCGGCGATCAGGCTCAAGGTGGTGAGCACGGTCGGGCCGTGGGGGTGCGCCACCCAGAAATGCCGTCGGCACACCGATGCGACGACTACGCCCCCGACGAAGCACACGATCAGCAGTCCCGCGCTGACGGAGAGCAAGACATCGCCCCGGAAGTATCCGAGCGCGGCGCGCTGGGCATTTCCGGTCATGAAGGTCACGAAGTATCCGGCGGAGTGTGTGAAAGCCGTGGCCCCCAACACACCGGCCAGCGCTGCCAGCACCCAGGACAGCCGCGCCTCGCTGTCAAAGATCTCCTTCGTCACACGGACATGGTTCCAGAAGCCCGTGTTACTCGCAGATCAGAGTTGCTATGAGGCGGTGAGCCGGGCAATGGAGCGCAGCGGGATCGGCAGCCAACCGGGCCGGTGCCGCGCCTCGTAGCCGGCCTCATACACGGCCTTGTCCAGCTCGTAGGCGGCCAGCAGCTCGGCTGAATCGCGCGGGTCGGTGCCCGACGCGGCGGCGTAGCCCTCGCAGAACGCGGTCCGGTTGCGCTCGACCCACTCCCGGGCGCGGGCCGCCAGTTGCTTGTCGGCCGCCTGGTCCACCAGCGGTCCGTACGCGGCGTATTCGAAGGACCGCAGCACGCCTGCCACGTCGCGCAGCGGTGAGTCCGGCGCCCGGCGCTCGTCGAGCGGCTGCCCCGGTTCGCCCTCGAAGTCGATGAGCAACCAGCTTTCGGGCGTGCGCAGCACCTGCCCGAGGTGCAGGTCCCCGTGTACCCGCTGGACGGTGATCGCCTGGCCGGCGAGTTTGGCGAATCGCTCCTCGATGGTTGCCGCGTGCTCCTGCAGCTCGGGCACCTTCGCCACGGTCGACGACAGGCGCCCCAGCACGGTGTCGACCGGGAAGGCCGACTGCGCCGTTCCGAGGAACTCGGCCAGCGTGGCGTGCACGGACGCCACGGCCTCGCCGAGCCGGCAGGATTCGCCGGCGAAGTCACCACCGACTTCGTGGGCATACAGGTCACCTTCCGCGAACAGGTCGCGAACGCTGGCGGTGGCCATCGCCCACCCTTCGGCGGCGTTGGATGCGAACTCCGTCACCATGCCGAGCGGCCACGCCTCATCAGCCGTTCCGTCCGGGGCGGCCATGTCGTAGGTGCCGAGCAGCCGGGCCACGTGCGGGTTACCCGCGCGGCCCAGCACCCGGTTCAGTTCGATGTCCGGGTTGATGCCGCTGCTGACGCGGCGGAACGCCTTGAAGATCGCGTCGCGATCGAAGATCACGCTGGTATTGCTCTGTTCGGCGTCGGAGACGTGCGGCATCGCCTCCAGCGGCAGCACCGCGTCGGGTTCCTTGACGAACCTCACTTCGGTCCCCGACGCGGTTCGAACGTCCGACGAATCGATCAAAGACAGCAGGAACTGCGGCGCCTCGGTGTCGTACAGCCCGTCAAAACCGGTGCGGTCACCGGCCGCGCCGATGGTGGCCACGGTGCTGTACTCGGAGACCGGCGCGATATCCCACCGCACGATCACTTGGTAACGCTCGGACGAGCCGTCGGCGTACTGGGCGTCGACCAGTACCAGGTCGAGGTCCTCCCGCAGCGGGACGACCACGGCGGCCTCGGCGGAGGTCAGTTCTCGATTGCGCCCGGCGTACCACCGTTGCTGTGGGAGCCAGTCCGACCAGGGCAACTTGGCTGGCTCAGTCATGTGCGCCGCTCCTCTTCATCCCCACATGCGGTCAGCTGGAACCAGTAGAACCCGTGCCCAGGCAACGTCAGCAGGTAGGGCAGGTGCCCGATCCGCGGAAATTCGACGTGCCCGGTCAGTTCCACCGGCGTGCAACCGCTCCAGTGCTGCAGATTCAGTTCGATCGGCTGAGGGAACCGCGACAGGTTGTTGACGCACAACACCGTGTCGCCCCCGTCGGGCGCCTGGCGCACGAACGCCAGCACCGACGGGTTGGAGCCCCCAAGCTCCTCGAATGTGCCGATCGCGAAAGCCTCGTGGCGGCGCCGCACTGCCAACATCACGCGGGTGAAGTTCAGCAGCGACGTGGACGTGTCGCGTTGGGCCTCCACGTTGACGGCCTGATAGCCATAGACCGAGTCCTGGCTGGCCGGCAGGTAGAGCCGGCCCGGGTTGGCCTTGGAGAACCCGGCGTTGCGGTCCGGTGTCCACTGCATCGGGGTGCGCACGCCGTCGCGATCACCCAACCAGATGACGTCGCCCATGCCGATCTCGTCGCCGTAGTACAGCACCGGCGAGCCGGGCAGCGACAGGAGCAGCGCGGTGAACAGCTCGATCTGGTTGCGGTCGTTGTCGAGCAGCGGCGCCAGCCGACGCCGGATTCCGACGTTCGCCTTCATCCGAGGATCCTTGGCGTACTCGGAGTACATGTAGTCACGTTCCTCGTCCGTGACCATCTCCAGCGTCAACTCGTCGTGGTTGCGCAGGAAGATTCCCCATTGCGCCATGTCGGGGATTTCCGGCGTCTGCGCCAGGATCTCCGAGATCGGAATGCGCGACTCCCGGCGAACCGCCATGAAAATGCGCGGCATCAGCGGGAAGTGGAACGCCATGTGGCATTCGTCGCCACCGGTGCTGGTGTCGCCGAAGTACTCGACCACGTCGGCCGGCCACTGGTTGGCCTCGGCCAGCAGCACGCGGCCCGGGAACTCGTCGTCGATGACCTTACGGACGCGCCTGAGGAAGGCGTGCGTCTCGGGCAGGTTCTCGCAGTTGGTGCCCTCCCGTTCGAACAGGTAGGGCACCGCGTCCAGGCGGAACCCGTCGATACCCAGGCCGAGCCAGAAGCGCAGGACGTCGATCATGGCTTCCTGTACGGCCGGGTTCTCGTAGTTCAGGTCCGGCTGATGCGAGAAGAACCGGTGCCAGTAGAACTGTTTGCGCACCGGGTCGAAGGTCCAGTTGGACTCCTCGGTGTCGACGAAGATGATCCGGGCATCGGTGTACTTCTCGCTGGTGTCGCTCCACACGTAGAAGTCGCCGTACGGGCCGTCCGGGTCGTGCCGCGACTCCTGGAACCAGGGGTGCGAATCCGAGGTGTGGTTCATGACCAGGTCGGTGATGACCCGGATGCCCCGCTCGTGCGCGGCGTTGAGCAGCGCGACGAAATCCTCGACCGTGCCGAACTCGGGCAGCACCTTGTAAAAGTCCCGGATGTCGTAACCACCATCACGCAGCGGCGAGTCGTAGAACGGCGGCAGCCAGATGCAGTCGATGCCCAGCCACTGCAGGTAGTCCAGGCGCCCCAGGAGTCCGCGCAGGTCGCCCGACCCGTCCGCATTGGCGTCGAAGAACGCCCGCACCAGCACCTCGTAGAAAACGGCGTGCTTGAACCATGTCGGGTCGGTGGGCAGCGCGGCGGCATTGTCGAAGTCATAGGACTCGGGGTGCTCGACGACACCGTCCTGGACGTGACTGCCCCCTCCGGGATGGTGCTCGACAGCTTCTCTTGCGTCGTTCATCAAATCCACGATGCCACGGGTACCCGAGGCGCGACATTCGGAATCACGCCCACTGACATGCGACGAAAAACACTCGGCGCCAATAGAATTGGCCGCCCGCCGGGCATCGTCGACATGGGGATCAGGCCGGAGGTCCGTCCGCCAGCGTCACGTTCGTGGTGCGGTCGCCGCCCCCGGCGGAGCGGTAGCGCACCGTGATGTTGTCGCCGGGGTGGTGCGGGACGAGCACCTCGGTCATCGACGTGGCCCCCGTGATCGCGACGTTGTCAACCCCGGTGATGACGTCGCCGGGGGAAATCCCGGCCGCCGCCGCGGGGCCGCCGGTGACCACGCGCTCGACGCGCGCGCCGTTGCCGTTGCTGTCGGTCACACCCAGCCCGAGGAACGCGGTCGGGCCGATGTGCACGGTGTTCGAGCCGGCGCCCGACCTGATCTGCCCCGCCACGCCCATCGCCCTGCCGATCGGGATGGCGAAGCCCTGCCCGCCGCCCGACATCTTGTAGTTATCGGTGGCGGCGGTGTTCACACCGACTACCTGCCCGGCGTTGTTGACCAGCGGACCGCCGGAGTCGCCGGGGCGGATCGGTGTGTCGGCCTGGATCAGCCCACCCAGCGACTCGTTGGCGCCGGTCAGCGTGTCGGTCGCCGAGACGGACTGGTTCAGCGCGATGACCTTGCCGGACACCGCGCTGGGCGTTCCGCCCTGGCCGCCGGCGTTGCCCATCGCGACGACCGGCTCGCCCACCGTCACGCCGCCGCCGATCGCGGCGGTCGGAAGGCCGGCCCCGCCGCGGAGTTGCAGCACCGCGATGTCCTGGGTGCGGTCATAACCGACAACGTCGACGGCGTACGTCTGCCCGTCGCCGACGTCGAACGCGCTGATATCGGTCGCGCCGGAGATCACGTGATTGTTGGTCAGCACGACACCGTTGGGGTCGATGACAATGCCGGTTCCGGCGCCCACCGCGTTGTTGTAGCCGAACTTGGTGCTGATGTTGACCACCTGCGGCCCCACCTGGCCGACCAATGCCGCCGGGTCGAGGGGCGCCTGCGGCTGGGTGAATGGCGCTGCGGCCGCCGGCACGGTGCCCAGACCGAGGCCCAATCCGACCACAGCCAGCGCGCTGACCAACCATGACCACGAGACCGAGCGGTGGTGCGATTTGCTCATCCGTCACCCTTCCTGCTTTGCGGTAACACCGAACTGTCCCGGCCTTGCGGTTCTGGGCGGCACAATGATGTGTATATAACCGTAATGCAGGTAGCTATTCATGGCAGTGGCAAGGTTCCGATCCGCCTAGGCTGACACGGTGGGCGAATTCGACCCCAAGGCCAGCTTCACCCGATCCCCGGTGGCCCGGCTGGCCACGATCGCGCCCGACGGCTTCCCCCACCTGGTGCCGGTGGTATTCGCGGTCGCTGATGACGCTCCCGACGTGGTGTACACCGCCGTCGACGCGAAGCCCAAGACGACGCGGCGGCTGCGACGACTGGCCAACATCGAAGAGAACCCCCACGTGAGCCTGCTCGTCGACCATTACGCCGACGATTGGACGCAGCTGTGGTGGGTGCGGGTCGACGGCGCGGCCAGCATCCATGCCGACGGAGCGGCGATGGAGTCCGCATGCCGGCTGCTGCGCGCCAAATACCCTCAGTACCAATCCGTTCCGTTGGACGGGCCGGTGATCGCGATCGCGGTGCGCCGCTGGTCGAGCTGGCACGCCTGACGGCCGACACTCCCTTCCCGGCCCGGCCGGCGCAAATGTGGCGCGCCCGTGGCCTTGTGTTGGGCCGCGGTTGGGGGAAAAGTTGCCTCTAGACCCTGTGAGCCAGGACACACCACGCTGGACGCACCCACCGGGGGAGAACTGGAGGAAGGACATGGCGGACAAGGCGAATGCCTCCCAGGGAGCGGCGGCCGCCCCCACCGCGAACGGTCCCGGCGATGTGCGCAACATCGTCCTCGTCGGGCCCTCGGGTGGCGGCAAGACCACCCTGGTCGAGGCGCTGTTGGTCGCCGCCGGGGTGCTGAACAGAGCGGGTTCCGTCACCGACGGCAGCACGGTATGCGACTACGACGACGCCGAGATCCGCCAGCAGCGGTCCGTCGGCGTTGCCGTCGCCTCCCTCGCGCACGACGGCATCAAGATCAATCTGGTCGACACCCCGGGATACGCCGATTTCGTCGGCGAGTTGCGGGCCGGCTTGCGCGCCGCGGACTGCGCGCTGTTCGTGATCGCGGCCAACGAGGGCGTCGACGAACCCACCAAATCGCTGTGGCAGGAATGCGATCAGATCGGCATGCCCCGCGCCGTGGTGATCACCAAGCTCGACCACGCCCGGGCGAACTACTCCGAGGCGTTGGCCGCCGCGCAGAACGCGTTCGGCGACAAGGTGTTACCGCTGTACCTGCCGACCGGCCTGCCGTCTTGCGAAGGCTTGATCGGGTTACTGTCGCAGACCCGCTACCAATACGCCGACGGCAAGCGGACCATGCAACCGCCCGATCCCTCCGACGCGGAGAAGATCGAGGAGGCGCGCGGGACCCTCATCGAAGGCATCATCGAGGAATCCGAGGACGAATCGCTGATGGATCGCTACCTCGGCGGTGAGTCCATCGACGAGGCGGTGCTCATCGAGGACCTGGAGCGGGCCGTCGCCCGGGGGTCGTTCTTCCCGGTGATCCCCGTATGCAGCAGCACCGGCGTCGGCACCCTGGAACTGCTGGAGGTCGCCACGCGCGGATTCCCGTCCCCGATGGAACACCCACTCCCGGAGGTGTTTACGCCGCAGGGCGCCCCGCACGCGACGCTGACCTGCGACGCGGACGCACCCCTGCTCGCGGAGGTGGTGAAGACGACGTCGGACCCCTACGTCGGAAGGGTCAGCCTGGTCCGGGTGTTTTCCGGGACCATCAGGCCCGACACGACGGTTCATGTGTCGGGCCATTTTGCGTCGTTCTTCGGGGCGGTCAACGGGAACGGCAGCACGCACCCCGACCACGACGAAGACGAGCGCGTCGGAGTCCTGTCCTTCCCGCTCGGCAAGCAGCAGCGCCCGGCACCGGCCGTGGTGGCGGGTGACATCTGCGCCATCGGCAAGCTGAGCCGGGCCGAAACCGGCGACACGCTCTCGGACAAGGCGGAGCCGCTCGTGCTGAAACCGTGGACGATGCCCGAACCCCTGCTGCCGGTGGCGATCCAGGCGCACGCCAAGACCGACGAGGACAAGCTGTCGGTGGGGCTGGGACGGCTGGCCGCCGAGGACCCGACATTGCGGATCGAGCAGAACCAGGAGACCCACCAAATCGTGTTGTGGTGCATGGGCGAAGCCCACGCCGGTGTGGTCCTCGACGCGCTGGCCAACCGGTACGGCGTCACGGTCGACACCGTCGAGCTCCGGGTTCCGCTGCGAGAAACGTTCAGCGGCAAGGCAAAAGGCCATGGCCGCCACGTCAAGCAGTCGGGCGGCCACGGTCAATACGCGGTGTGCGACATCGAAGTGGAGCCGCTGCCCGAGGGCTCCGGATTCGAATTCCTCGACAGGGTGGTCGGCGGGGCGGTGCCGCGGCAATTCATCCCGAGCGTGGAGAAGGGCGTTCGCGCGCAGATGGAGAAGGGCGTGCACGCCGGTTACCCGGTGGTCGACATTCGGGTCACGCTGCTCGACGGCAAGGCACACAGCGTCGACTCCTCGGATTTCGCGTTCCAGATGGCGGGCTCCCTGGCGCTGCGCGAGGCAGCCGCGGCGACCAAGGTGAGCCTGCTCGAGCCCATCGACGAGATCTCGGTGCTGGTGCCCGACGATTTCGTGGGTGCGGTGATGGGCGACCTGTCGGGCCGTCGCGGTCGCGTGCTCGGTACCGAGACCGCCGACCGCGAACGCACCTTGGTCAAAGCCGAGGTGCCGCAGGTGGAGTTGACGCGCTACGCGATCGACTTGCGCTCACTTGCCCACGGGGCGGCGTCGTTCACCCGGACCTTCGCCCGCTACGAACCGATGCCGGAAACCGCGGCCACTCGGGTGAAGGCCACCGTCTGAGCGGAGAAGTCGCTACGCCCCGAATCGCTGGGCGACGGCGCGGCGATCCAGTGATCCTTTGGCGGTGTGCGGCAGCTCCGCCGCCTGCCGGAAGCTGCCCGGTACCTCGAAGGGGGCCAGCCGGTCGCGGGCGAAGGCGGCGAGTTCGTCCGCGGTCGGTGCGGCCGGTCCGCGGGGAACGATCACCGCCGCCACCGTCTCGCCGTACAGCTTGTCGGGCATCCCGAAGACGGCCACCTCCAGCACCCCGGGGTGGCTGCCCAGCACGCCCTCGACGCGTTCCGGGGAGATCTTCTCTCCACCCCGGTTGATGAGCTCCTTGATCCGCCCACGGATGATCAGTTCACCAGCCGCCGACAGCGTTCCCAGGTCACCGGTGCGCAACCACCCGTCGGTGAAATTGGCTGCGGTGATCGCCGGGTCGCCGAGGTAGCCCCGGACCACGGTGGGTCCGTGCAGCCACACCTCACCGACCTCCCCCGTGGGCATGGGCCGGCCGTCGGGCCCGACGATCCTGATTTCCGGCCCGGTCGAGCGGCCGACGAGACCCGGTGTGGCAGCAGGGTTTTCGGTGTGGCCGATTTCGGTAGTGGCGACCTGGTGGGTGGCTTCGGTCATGCCGAAGGCGCACACCACGGGGGCCGAGAACGTGTCCTGCAGTGCCTGCGCCGTCTCGGCGGTGAGGGGGGCGCTGCAGCTGCGGATGAACCGCAGTCCGGCGTCGCCCGGTCGGTCGGTTTCGGCCCGCTCCAACAGGATCTGGTGAATCGTCGGGACCGCCGTGTACCAGGTGGCGCGGACGGCTCCGATGTCGTCCCAGAAGGTGTGGGCCGAGAACCGTCCCCGCGCGGGCAGCAACACCGCTCCCCCGGACACCAGGGTCCCCAGCAGCGCGGCGAGTAGCCCGTGACCGTGGTAGAGCGGCATCACCGCCACCGTGGCGTCCCTGGGGCCGAGCCCGTAACCGGCGATGATGGCCCGCACCGAGGCGGTGATGTTGCCGCGGGTCCAGGGGACCATCTTCGGTACCCCGGTGGTGCCGCCGGTGAACATGATCATGGCGTCGTCGTCGCGCAGCCCCTCCGGCGTCGAAAAGTGTTGCGCGGGAGCCCCGGTCACGTCCAAGCGCACCGTTGGGGCGCCGACCGTCACCGCGAGTGGCCACCACGGCAGGCCCGCTTCTCCCTGATCGACGGGCGCTTCGCCGTCGATGAGCACCGCCCGGGCGCCCACCGCCTCGCTGCGGGCGCGCTGTTCGCCGACGGGAAGGGCCGGGTCGAGCGGGACCGCGACCAGGTCGGCCCGCGAGGCCGCCAACAGTCCGACGACGAATTCCGCGTTGCTCCCGGAGCGCAGCGCGACGCGATCGCCGGGCCGCAGCCCGGCCCGCTTCAGCTGCGCGGCCAGGTCGTCCACCAGCCGGAGCAGATCGTGGTAGCTGACCGGTACCCGGTCGGAGGTGGCGACCAACGCGGGCACCCCCGGGGAACGGCGTGCCGCCTCCTCGACCAGATCGGCGATGCGTGGGCCCGGCATCTCCGCCGTGGCATGGCCGCCGATGATCGCCTCAGATTTCATCGCCGCGCTCCTTCTGTCTTCGTCGTCCACCTGCTCGAACCATGCCGGGTGGCCGTCCCGCGCGTCCAATATCGATTCACTCACGACCGATAACCGTTGGCTATCGACGCCGCGGAACCCGGTTGGCCAGCGCCGATAGACGGCGTGAATCGCGGCATAGCGGCTTGGTCTTGGACACCCGCGGGGCGGCCGCGCCAGAGTATGGGCTGAGGCTTTACTTCACCTCCGACCACACACGAGGAGTCGGCACCATGACCGCAGTTTCGGCGTCTCCCGGCCAGGAGCACGAGTCCACGCGCTTGATCGACGGCTTCCACCTGGTGGTGGAAGCGCTCAAGGCCAACGACGTGGACACCATCTACGGGATCGTCGGCATCCCGATCACCGACCTCGCCCGCGTCGCGCAGGCGTCCGGAATCCGCTACATCGGTTTCCGGCATGAGACGTCGGCCGGTAACGCCGCCGCCGCCGCCGGATTCCTGACCCGCCGACCCGGCGTGTGCCTTACGACATCGGGGCCCGGTTTCCTCAACGGGTTGCCGGCGCTCGCCAACGCCACGGCGAACTGCTTCCCGATGATCCAGATCTCGGGCTCCAGCAACCGGGCGCTGGTCGATTTGCAACGCGGTGACTACCAGGACATCGACCAGCTCAACGCCGCACGGCCCTTCGCGAAGGCGGCCTATCGGATCAGCCGGGTCGAGGACATCGGGCGCGGCGTGGCGCGTGCCATCCGCACCGCGATCTCCGGCCGTCCCGGTGGCGTTTACCTCGACATCCCCGGCGACGTGTTGGGGCAAGCCATGGACGCGGTCGCCGGCGCGGAGACGGTCTGGCGGATCGTCGACCCCGCGCCCCGGCAGCTGCCGGCGCCCGACGCGGTCGAGCGCGCGCTGCGAGTGCTGGCGCAGGCGCGGCGACCCTTGATCGTGCTCGGCAAGGGTGCGGCATATGCCCAGGCCGACAACGTGATTCGCGAGTTTGTCGAGGCCAGCGGCATTCCTTTCCTGCCCATGTCGATGGCCAAGGGTCTGCTCCCGGACTCCCACCCGCAGTCCGCCGCGGCCGCACGCTCGCTCGCGGTCGCGCGCGCGGACGTCGTGTTGCTGGTCGGCGCCCGGCTGAACTGGCTACTCGGCCACGGGGACTCGCCGCAATGGTCCGCCGGCGCCAAGTTCGTTCAGGTCGATATCGCCCCGTCGGAGTTCGACAGCAACCAGCCGATCGCCGCGCCACTGGTCGGCGACATCGGCTCGGTGATGTCGGCGCTGCGTGACGGCCTGGCCGCCCACCCCCTCACGGTGCCCGCCGAATGGACCAGTGAGCTGGCCGAGCGCACCGCCCGCAACGACGCCAAGATGCGCGAGCGCCTGACCGAAACCCCCCATCCCATGCGCTTTTACAACGCGCTGGGCGCGATCCGCGCTGTGCTGCAGGAAAACCCGGACGCTTACGTGGTCAACGAGGGAGCCAACGCGCTGGACCTGGCCCGCAACGTCATCGGCATGGAGCTGCCGCGGCACCGGCTCGACACGGGAACATGGGGCGTCATGGGCATCGGCATGGGCTACGCCATCGCGGCCGCTGTCGAAACCGGTGACCCCGTGGTCGCGATCGAGGGTGATAGCGCTTTCGGCTTCAGCGGAATGGAAATCGAGACCATTTGCCGCTACCGGCTTCCGGTGACCGTCGTCATTCTCAACAACGGCGGCGTCTACCGCGGCGACGAAGCAGCGCAGGGATCGGATCCGGCGCCCACCGTCCTTAACGCGCGGGCCCATCACGAGTTACTCGCGGAAGCCTTCGGCGGCAAGGGATATCACGTCACCACCCCGGCGGAGCTGCAGTCGGCGCTGTCCGAGTCGATCGGCTCCCGGACGCCGTCGATCATCGACTGCGAGCTCGACCTGGCGGCCGGGGTGGAAAGCGGGCATCTGGCGAGCCTGAACCCGACCAGCGCGGTAGCGGTCAGCGCCCGTGCGTGATTCGCGATAACTGCGCGTCGAAGAACTCGTTCAGCGACAGCTGCGCCGCGGAGGTGGCGAGCGCGCGGGCGATGGGCGACCCCGGGCCGGCGGAATTGGTGGCCAGCGCGACGTCGGCCTTGAGCACCGGGTCGACCATCTCCACCGCGCGAACTTCCCGCCCCAGCGGCGAGGTCCACAACCAGGTGTGCGGCACGATGCATGCCCAGTTCCCCGCGGCGACCTGCGCGAACAGCGAAGCAACAGAGTCGGTTTCGACCTGCGGGGCCACTTCGATGGCGTGGTCGGCGAAGGCCTTGTCGATGATCTGGCGGTCCCGCATCTCGGGCGTGAGCAACGCCAGCGGCAACTGCGCGGCCTCCGGCCAGGTCATCGTCGAGCCGGCGGATCCCAGCATGTCCGCGGGCGACAACAACACATAGTGCTCCTCATACAGCGGCACCAGGTTCACGTCGTGGGCCTCGTCGGGCGCCGCGTGCACGATCGCGGCGTCCAGTTCGAATTCGCGTAGCCGCCGGTACAGTTCGGTACCGGACAGCCGGGAAAGGATGTGTACCTTCGCCAACGGGTGCGCCGAACAAAACGCCGAGAGCACCAGGGAGGCGGTCGTCGAGGCGGTGGGGACCGTGCCCAGCCGCAGCATGCCGGTGATGCCCGACCGCACGGCATGCACCTCGGACTTGAAGGCGTCGTGCTCGGCCAGAATCCGCTTGGCCCACACCACCAACCGCTCACCCTCGGGCGTGAGACCCTCGAAGCTGTGCCCGCGATTGATCAGCGTGACGTTCAGTTCCCGTTCCAGCTTGGCGATCGCGGCGGACAGCGCGGGTTGGGATACATAGCACTTCTCGGCCGCACGAGCGAAGTGGCGCTCCTGCGCGACCGCGACGAAGTACTCCAGCTGACGGAAGAGCACCCGCACCTCCTCTGCCCCCGGATTGTTGCTGAGGCTAACGCGTCGCCGGCGCGCCGGCCAATCCGGAGCCTCGATGCGCGACCGACATGCCATCGCGGATCGCCCGCGGCCGCCAAAGCGCCTGTGCGGGCACCGAACCGCCGCAAGACGCTGGTAATCGCGCCCGTCCGGCGCAATTGGGCCTCGGGTTCGCGACACCGTCGAACCGAAACGGCGGCCGGATCGTTATCGTGGCGACCGGCGCACCCACAAAAGTTTGCTGAAAGCGGCAGTGCGGGAGCAGCCGGTAGAATACAGTCGTGTTAATCGCACCATCTCGAAGGGCGGGCGCTATGCGTCGAGGTGTTCGTTATCTATTTGTTATGGTCGCGATCACGGCGTTGGGTTTGATCGGACCGATCGGCCGCAGCCACGCGTCCGTCCCGGTACCGCCGCCCGCCCCGGCGGTTGCCTCGGTTTTGCCGGCTGACGGCTCGGTCGTGGGCGTGGCGCACCCGGTCGTGGTGACGTTCACCGCGCCGATCAGGGATCGAGACGCCGCCGAGCGGTCCATCCACGTCATATCGCCGAGCAACACGCCCGGACATTTCGAGTGGGTCGAGAACAACGTCGTGCAGTGGGTGCCGAACCAGTACTGGCCCGCCCACACCCACGTCTCGGTGGGCATTCAGGCCCTGACCACGGGATTCGACACCGGTGACGCGTTACTCGGTGTCGCCAGCATCTCCGCGCACACCTTCACCGTCAGCCGGAACGGAGAAGTGCTGCGCACCATGCCGGCGTCGATGGGCAAGCCCAGCCGGCCCACACCGATCGGCAGCTTCACTGCCCTGGAAAAGCAGCGCACCGTGGTCATGGACTCACGGACCATCGGCATCCCGCTCAGCTCGCCCGAGGGATACAAGATCACCGCCTCATATGCGGTTCGCGTCACTTGGAGCGGCGTCTACGTGCACTCGGCCCCCTGGTCGGTTGACTCACAGGGTTACGCCAACGTGAGCCATGGCTGCATCAACCTCAGCCCCGATAACGCCGCCTGGTATTTCAACCAGGTGAACGTGGGCGACCCCATCCAGGTCGTGGCATAGGGGCGCTGCCCGCGCACCCCTCCGCTCGCCGGTGTGACAACCGTCACAACCATTGAACGGAAGACTGGCCCGTACCGGTGGGTTCCCGGTAGACGAGGATCCGAACGGGAGGCTGGCCATGACCGGTGATGCGGAACAACAAGACACCATCGCGGGTTCGATCAGTCCGGCGCGAAAGCGGGTTGCCGAACGCATTCGCCGACTGGACGCGACGGACGAACAGTTCCGCAGCACCAAACCGAATGCCGCACTGCAACGAGCGGGCCGCGAACCGGAGCTTCGCCTGACACAGATCCTGCAGATCTTCGTCGAGGGCTATGCCGATCGTCCGGCGCTGGGTTGGCGGGCGCGGTCGCTCGTCACCGATCCGGCGACCGGCCGCATCACCGCGCAGCTACTCCCCCGGTTCGACACCATCAGCTACCGCGACCTGTGGGCCAACGTGGGCGCGATCGCCAGCGCTTGGCGGCACGACGCGGCCGATCCTGTGACACCTGGAGACTTCGTCGCCACAGTCGGTTTCGCCAGCGCGGAGTACCTGACCCTCGATCTGGTGTGCGCCTATCTCGGCCTGGTGGCGGTGCCGCTGCAGCACAACGCGGCGGCCTCACGGTTGCAGCCGATCGTCGCCGAGGTGGAGCCGCGGGTGCTCGCGGCTGGCGCCGGCTACCTGGACCTGGCCGTCGAGGCAGCGCTGGGCAGCACGTCGTTGCGGCGGTTGGTGGTTTTCGACTACTCCCCCCAAATCGACGATCAGCGCGAGGCTTTGGAGCGTGCTCGCGCGAAGCTGTCGGCGGCCGGGATGGCGGTGACGATCGAGACGTTCGACGAGTTGATCGAGCGGGGTCGCGCCCTGCCGCCCGAGCCGGGGTACACGGGCGACACCGACCAGCGTCTGGCCATGATCATGTACACATCGGGGAGCACCGGACTGCCCAAGGGCGCCATGTACACCGAGCGCATGCTGTGCAAGCTGTGGACCAACGAGCTGATGCCCGACTTCGCGGACACGCCCGTGCTCAACGTCAACTTCATGCCGCTCAATCACCTCGGTGGCCGGATACCGTTGTCGACCGCGTTCCAAGCGGGTGGCACCAGTTACTTCGTTCCCGAAAGTGACCTGTCCACACTCTTCGAAGATTGGAACCTGGTGCGCCCCACCGAAATGGGGCTGGTGCCGCGGGTGGCGGAGATGCTGTACCAGCGCTACCAAAGCGCCGTCGACCGGCGGGTCTTCCAGGGGACCGACCCGGCATTCGCCGAGGCCGAGGCGCGGGCTGAGTTGCGCGAGGAGGTTCTGGGCGGACGCATCATCACCGCGTTCTGTGGCACCGCGCCGCTTGCGGCGGAGATGCGCAGCTTTGTGGAGACCTGCCTGGACGTGCACGTCCTCGACGGCTACGGGCTGACGGAGGTCGGGATGGTGACCAAGGACGGCCGGATCGCCGCGCCGCCGGTTCTGGGATACAAGCTCATCGACGTCCCCGAACTGGGTTATTTCCTTACCGACAAACCGTTCCCGCGGGGCGAGCTGCTGGTCAAGTCGCTGACGGCGACGCCCGGATACTTCAAGCGCCCGGATGTCACCGCCAATGCCTTCGACGAACAAGGCTATTACCGGACCGGGGACGTGATGGCCGAGCTGGAGCCGGGTCGGCTCACCTACGTCGACCGGCGCAACAACGTATTGAAGCTCGCCCAAGGCGAATTCGTCGCCGTCGCGCGCCTGGAGGCCGTGTTCAGCAGCGCGGCCCTGGTCCGCCAGATCTTCGTCTACGGCAACAGCGAACGCCCGTATCTGTTGGCCGTCGTGGTGCCGACCGCCGACGCGCTGGACAGGTTCGCCGGCGACCCCGACGGGCTCAAGGCCGCCCTGCGCGAATCACTGCGCCAGTCAGGCAAACTCGCCGAGCTGCAGTCCTACGAGGTGCCCGTCGACTTTCTCGTCGAGGCCGAGCCGTTCAGCGAGGACAACGGGCTGCTGTCCGGCGTGGGCAAGTTGCTCCGGCCGAAGCTCAAGGAGCACTACGGCGACCGGCTCGAGCAGCTGTATGCGGAGCTGGCCGCCAACCGGGTGACCGAGCTCCGCGCGCTGCGCGAGGGGGCTGCCGACCACCCGGTCATCGACACGCTGGCCCGCGCCGCCGAAGCGCTGCTCGGCCTGGCCGGCGGCCCGCCCGAACCCGATGCCCTGTTCATCGAACTCGGCGGAGATTCCCTGTCGGCCTTAACCTTCTCCAACCTCTTGCAGGACATCTTCGACGTCGAGGTGCCGGTTGGCATGATCATCGGCCCGGCCACCGATCTGGGTCAGCTTGCGGAATACGTTGAGGCCGAACGCCGAACGGGATCCAGGCGAACGACATTCGGGGCGGTGCACGGGCGGGACGCCACCGAGGTCCGCGCCGCCGACCTCACCCTTGACAAGTTCATCGACGCGAAAACATTGGCCGGCGCCCCGGCCCTGCCGCGAGCCACCGGCACGCCGCACACCGTCCTGTTGACCGGCGCCAACGGCTATCTGGGCCGCTTCCTGTGCCTGGAATGGCTGGAGCGGCTCGCCGAGACGGGCGGAAAACTGGTCTGCATCGTGCGCGGCACCGACGCCGTCGCCGCCGCCAAGCGGCTCGAGGATGTCTACCGCAGCGGCGATCCGCACCTGCTCGAGCGGTTCCGCGAGCTCGCGGCCGATCATCTCGAGGTCATCGCCGGCGATATCGGTGAGCCGAATCTGGGGCTGGACCAGGCGATGTGGGACGGGCTGGCCCGCACCGTGGACTTGATCGTCCACCCGGCGGCGCTGGTCAACCACATCCTGCCCTACGACCAGCTGTTCGGGCCCAATGTCGTTGGCACCGCGGAGATTATCCGCCTGGCGATCACCACCCGCATCAAGCCGGTGACCTACCTGTCGACGGTCGCGGTGGCCATGTCCGTTGACCCGGCCGACTTCAAAGAGGACGGGGACATCCGCACGATCAGCCCGGTCCGGCCGGTCGAGGGCAGCTACGCCAACGGGTACGCCAACAGCAAGTGGGCCGGCGAGGTGCTGCTGCGCGAGGCACACGACCTGTGCGAGCTGCCCGTCGCCGTCTTCCGGTCCGACATGATCCTCGCCCACAGCCGCTACGCCGGACAGCTGAACGTGCCGGACGCCTTCACGCGGCTGATCTTCAGCTTGCTCGTCACCGGCATCGCGCCGTCGTCGTTCTACGAAACCACCGACACCGGTGGCCGGCCAGTCGCACATTACGACGGGCTGCCCGCCGACTTCGTGGCCGAAGCCGTGACCGCGCTCGGCGAGCAGATCGCGACCGGCGCCGACGATGCGGGATCCGCCGGGGTGTTTCGCTCCTATGACGTGATGAACCCGCACGACGACGGGATCTCCCTGGACGTGTTCGTGGACTGGCTGATCGCCGACCGCCACGACATCCGGCGCATCGACGACTACGACGAGTGGCTCGGTCGCTTCGGCACCGCGCTTCGAGCCCTCCCGGACAAACAGCGCCAACAGTCCGTGCTGCCGTTGCTGGACGCGTACCGGAAGCCGGAGAGGCCACTGCGTGGCGCGCCGGCCCCGACGGAAGTCTTCCGCGGAGCGGTCCAGGCCGCCAAACTCGGTGCGGATAAAGACATTCCGCATCTATCGGCGGACTTGATCGCCAAGTATGTTTTCGATCTGCGGTTGCTCGGCCTGCTGTAGATGAGGCGGGCCTAGCCGGGCAGAGCCTTCTTGATGACGGCGTCCTGCTTGCGCCCGATATCGGCGGCCATGGCCGGATCGATCGGATCGCCAGGCGCGCTGTGGAATTCGAGATTAATCAGGGCCCTGCCCTCGCTGAACAGCAACACCGTCACCGCTCGTGCGGTGTCGGGCGACGTACCGGAGATCATGGTCCCGTTGGAGCCGACGTCGATCGGCTGCCACGTGCCGTTGACCTTGCCGCCGTAATTGGCCCTGGTCCTGGCGATTCCGGCCGCCGCCGTCGCGGGATCGGCGACAATCAGGATGCTGTCGCCGATTCGCCGGCTGTTATCGGCGCTCGCGAACAGCTGAGCCACCCCGGGCGCATTGTTGGGGTTCAGCACCGGCGGCTGCGGGGCGGTGAGATCGCCGCCGATGTCGGCCGGCTTGATCAGTAGTGCGCTGTAATCCGTGGGCTGTCCCTGCGACGGGCTGGCGACGCTGGAACTTGTCGAGGGCGCAGCAGAACTCGAGTCAGTCGGGGACGCGTTGTTGCTGCCCCCGCAGCCGGCAAGCGCCGCGCCGGCCACGACGGTGGCGATCGCCCATCCGGCGACACCGATGCGAGCAACCTCCATGGCCATTCCTTCCAGGTCCTGGCCGGCGGCGCACTCGAACATACGCACGCGCGACGGCCACTGGGTACCCGTTTTCCAGTGCCTATGCTGGCGTGGGAGGCCATGGGCGTGGCGGGGAGGAGATCGAGATGACGGCTGCGACTGCGCGCGCCGTTCGGTTCGACCGGTACGGGGGCCGCGAGGTGCTGTACGTGACGGACATCGACATGCCCGCCGCCGCGCCCGGCGAGGTGCTCGTCGAGGTCCGCGCCGCCGGGATCAACCCCGGCGAGGCCGCCATCCGAACCGGGGCGATACATGAGATGTTTCCCGCGACGTTTCCGTCCGGCGAGGGCAGCGACCTCGCCGGCGTGGTGACCGCGCTCGGCCCCGGGGTCACCGAATTCTCGGTCGGCGACGAGGTTTTGGGGTTCAGCTTTCGCCGGTCCAGCCACGCGACCCATGCCGCGGTGCCGGTCGGCCAGCTGATTCGCAAACCGTCCGAACTCAGTTGGGAAGTAGCGGGTTCGCTCTATGTCGTCGGCGTGACCGCGTACGCGGCCGTCCGCGCGGTGGCGCCGCAACCGGGTGAGACCGTGGCCGTCTCAGCGGCGGCGGGCGGGGTGGGCAGCCTCGTCGTGCAACTTCTGGTGCTGCGGAAGGCGCGGGTGCTCGGCATCGCCGGGCCGGGCAACGCCGACTGGCTGCGGGCTCACGGCGTCACCCCGATCCCATATGGCGACGGCCTGGCCGATCGGCTGCGCGCGACGGCGCCCACCGGCATCGACGCATTCATCGATCTGTTCGGCCCCGAATACGTGCAGCTCGCCGTCGACCTCGGCGTCGCACCCGAGCGAATCGACACCATCATCTCGTTTCAGAAGGCCGGCGAAGTCGGCGCCAAGACCGAAGGCAGCGCCGAGGCGTCGACCCCGGAGGTGCTGGCCGAGATGGCCGACCTCGTCGTCAGCGGCACCATCGATTTCGAGGTCGCCGCCACCTATCCGCTGGATCGGGTCGCCGACGCCTACGAAGAATTGGAGAAGCGGCACACCCGCGGCAAAATCGTTCTGCTGCCCAACGTTTCACAATGAGGCGGCCGGGCCCACCACACCGGCCTGCACGATCTTGACGACCACCAGCGCGACCGCCACGACGAGGTAAGCGCGCAGGGTGAACAGCCCAGCCCGGCGGGTCGGCGACATGGCCGGGCGCGCCAGACCCGCGAGGCTGGGGGTCTGCCACGTCATCCGGTCCTGTCGGCGCACGGCGCGCCGCTCTGCACGCGTGAGCGTCGGGGTGTCGTCGAGCTCGTCGACCTCCTCAGGGTCGAGGCCGCCCCCAAGCGTCCGCACGATGGCTTCCGCGTCGCGCAGCCCGGTATAGCGGCGGCCGGCGATGATGACGGCGGCGCCGCCGATGACGCCGATCGCCGCGCCGGCCGCGAGCCCGGTCTCGATGGTGGACGTCGACAGCCCCGGGAAGAACGTCGTCGCCGTCAACGCCAGCGACAGCAGCACCAGCGACCACACGATGGTCCACGCGACGATGTTCTGCCGCACACTGTTCGCCCACGGGCCCAGCACCGCCCGGTCGTTGCATAGCAGCACGAGGAAGACCGTCGCCGAGGGCAGCAGGACACCGGCGAGCGCTTGCACACCCTGGGTCACCAGACCGAGGATGTGGTCGGGGCTGAACGCGACCGCCGCCGACACCGCGAGCAGCAGGGCGTAACCGCCGTAGAACAAGGGGGCCTCGGTGATTTTCCAGTGCAGCGAGTGCCGCCTGCCCATCGCGTCCCCGATGGCATAGGTGGTGGCCAAGCCGATGGCGTTGGCCCCGATCAGCGACGCGTCGAGCAGGATGATCGCGAACAGCGTCCCAACCGTGCCGCCGAGGTGCTTGGACAATCCGGCCGCCACCGCGCCGGCGTCGGTGAAGTGACCCACGTCGGTGGTGCCGGCCAAGCCGAAGGCGGCGACCGCCATCAGGGCCGTCGCACCGACCATGACCACGACGATCCCGATCACCAAATCGGCTCGGGCATAGGACATCCAGCGGGCGGTGATGCGCTTGTCCACCACGTTGGACTGCTGGAAGAACAACTGCCAGGGCGCCACCGTGGTGCCCACGATCGCGATCACCAACAGCAGCACCGTGGAGTTGACTCCGCCCGCGAATCGCGGAACGAGGCCGCCGGCAACCCCTCTGGCTGTCGGGTGCGCCAACAGCACCATCGGGATGACGAGTACGTTCACCGCGATCAGCAGGAACATCAGCCCCTCCCACCGGCGAAACGACCCGCCGGCCACCACCGCGAACAGCAGGACGGCGGCGGCCGGGATCGCAATCACCTTCGGGCAGCCCAGAAACCCGAGCGCCAGTGCGACGCCGATGAATTCGGTGACGATCGTCAGGGCGTTCAGGATCAGCAGGTCACCGACGCTGAACGCGCCCCAGAATTTGCCGAAGCGCTCGAAGATCAACCGCGCGTGACCGACCCGGGTGACGGCGCCGAGCCGGAGCACCATTTCCTGGTTCACGTAAAGCACCGGAATCAGCAGCGCCAGCGTCCATAGCAGGGCCATCCCGTAGTTCTGCCCGGCCTGGGCGTAGGTCGCGACACCGCCCGCGTCGTTGTCGCCGACCATGACGATCAGCCCGGGACCGCTGATGACGAGCAGCGTGCGCAAACGGCGCCAGCGCCCGCCCGATGCGTCGGCGCCGTCACGCCGGATACGGCCGAACGCACCGACGATGTCGCCGGTGTGGGCGGCATCGGGATGCGTTGGCGCAGCGGCGTTGACGGCGCCGACGGCCTCAGAAGAGACGGAGGTCACGGTGTTCTCATGGAATCCGTCACCGCCGGTTGCCGGTCGAGGCGTGCCCGCCGAGCGAGGCGGTGACGACCGCGATCGGCGTCCGTGACACGTACAGGTTGGCCCGCTCCTGGGGAGTCAGGGTGGTCCGCGCGTGCACCTTGCCGGCCAGCAGCCGCGCCGAGCGCAGCAGCGCCCGTCCGCGCCCACCGGTCCGACCGTGAACGCGTTGTGTGACAACAAAAGCCATGATCTTCTCCTTTGGGGAGGTCCGATCGGCTCAGCTCATGGCGCGGGTCAGGGGCGGCAGCTCGCGGGCAGGCATTGCGCGCGAATCACCGGAACGCCCGTGAAAGCTCAGGCGGCAGAAGGAGTGCCGGAACCGGATCGGGACAAGACGGAATTGGGATACGGACTATCGCTTGGACTGGTCTCGCTCATCTCGCCCTCACCTCCTCACGGCCACGACACACGCGGGTGTCACATTTCACCTGAAACGGGAGAGGCACGAATGCCGGCGACGTGCCGGCCGACGCACCCCTCTCGTCGGAGCTTCGGCACTGCACGGCGTATCCGAAAATAATCGACGGTCGCGACCCGCTTCGCCCGGCTTCGCCGCGCTTGCGATCGCTCCTCGTTCCGGAAGCCACTTGGGCTCAACCCTTGGGTCCGGGAAGAGCTGTCCTGACCCGGGGCGTCTCTCGACGTTCGGGGTCAGTGGCCTGTGTCCATGCAGACGCCTCACCTACCGAGGTGCTTGCGAAACCCTTTTTACACCGCGGTCCAGGACCCGTCAAACTGATTGACATATCCCTTACGGCAGCTCACCGCCCCTCCGGCCTGCGCGCGGACGGTTGCCCACCGCCGGCGCCTACCCTCGACAGCATGGCCAACACTCTGCAAGATCCGAAGGTCGCGAGCATGCTCGACCGCATGTATACCGAAGCGAAGAACCAGATGTCGCTGTTACGCCAGCGGCATGGCGACTTCGACCGGCCGATGACCGCGCAGGAGCGCGCCGACGCGATGAGCGAGTTCTACATCCCGGTCACACCCGAAGCGGGCCGGCTGCTCTACGCCCTGGTGCGCTCGACCCGTCCGGCGACGGTCGTCGAGTTCGGGATGTCGTTCGGCATCTCCGCGCTCCACCTGGCGTCGGCGGTGCGGGACAACGGCGCTGGACAGGTGGTGACGACCGAGCTCAACGACACCAAGATCGCCGCCGCGCGACGGACGTTCGCCGAAACCGGCCTGGACGACGTGATCACCATCCTCGAAGGAGACGCGCTGGCCACGCTGGCCGGTCTGGACGGGTCGATTGACTTCGTCTTGCTGGACGGTTGGAAGGACCTGTATCTGCCGGTGATCGAGTTGCTCGAACCGCGGCTGTCGACGGGGGCGTTGGTGGTGGCCGACAACACCAGCGCCGCAGACACCCAGCCGTATCTGGACCGGGTGCGCAACCCCGCGAACGGCTACGTCAGCTTCAACTTCGCAGTACGGGATAGCGACAGCATGGAAATCAGCTGCCGCACCGGTGATTAGGGCCTACCGCAGGGATTCCTCGAGCCACGGCGTCAACCACTTCACCCCTTCGGGGGTGAGGTGCACACCGTCGCTGCGCACCTTGATGCCGTCGACCTTGGCGGTGTATACGCCGTCCGGACAAAGCTTTTTGTTCAGGTCCAGGATTTGGACGTTCGGATGGTGGCTGACGGTCTTGCGCAGCATGGTGTTCCACAGGTTCACCCGGTCGGGCTGGTCCTCCGGATACAGCCGGCCGTCCGGCTTTTCGCCGCCCCTGCTGTACGGCACGGTGGCGACCACCACTCGAACGCCGGTGGAGCTCACGATGTTCAGCGCCCGCTCCAGCTCGCCGTTGAGGTACGCGTCGAAGGTGGGGTCACCGATATGCGTCCATTGCCCCTCGTTGACGCGGTCGACTGTTTCCCAGCGGCCGATGATCAGCAGCGCGACGTCCGGCTGGTCCTGGCTGACCTGGTTCGACCATCGGATCGGCCAGCCGTCGCATTCGGCTCTCTGCTGCAGGGTTTGGCCGATGTAGCGATACGGCGTGCCGCGCACCAGGCTGCAGCCGATGACGGTGTGGTCGAGGAACGCGAATCCCGGGGTGGGTGGCAGGTAGTGCATCCACGTCCACCCGATTGAATCGCCGAAGACCGAAACGGTGAACGGCCGGTTGGGGTCCCGGGGGCCGGGCGGGCGGCTGCCACCCGGCGGGGAGGGAGACACCGCGGCGACCGCCGAGACTCCCGGCGGCAGCCCGGCCTCACGCAGGCCGGGCCCGGTCCCCACCGGAACCACCAGCAGCGTCACCGCGGCGGCGCTGGCCACCGTCGCCGCCGCGAGCGGCAGCAGCGGCACTCGCGCCGGCCGCCAGCGCCGGATGGGTTGCTCGATCAGCCACCACGACGCCGCGGCCAGCACCACCGTCGCGCCGCACCGGGCGGCGAAGAGTGGCAGCCCGCTCCAGCCGGTGTGTTCGCCGTTGAGCGCCAGGAAGATCGGCCAGTGCCACAGATAGACGCCGTAGGAGATGGTGCCCAGCCACACCAGGGGTGGCGCGGCCAGGACGCGGGCGATCGCTCCCCGCTGCTCCAGGGCCACCGGCGCCACCACGAGGACGGCGGCGATCGCGACCCCGAGGAGCAGACCGTGGCGGAACTCGCCGCTGCTGCCGGTGGCGTAATGAGTCGCCGCCGCGAGGCCCGCCAAGCCGGCGAGTGGCAGAACGCGGGCGACTCGCCGGGCCCACCGGGTCCGGATCAGGCACCACCCCCGGTTCAGTGACGGCCAGTCGCGGACCAGCAGGGCCGCCGCCGCGGCGCCGGTCAGCAGCGCCTGCGCGCGGGTGTCGGTGCCGAAATAGACGCGGTCGCGCGTGTCGTCGGACACCATCACCATGGCGACCGCGGCCGAAGCCAGCGCCCCGACGGTGGCGATGACGAACGTGGCGAAACGGACCCCGCCCACGGTGGCCCGGGTGGAGCGGCGCCTGGCTCGCGCGGCCAACAGCAGCGTTACCGCGATCAGCAGCACCGGCCACACGAAGTAGTACTGCTCCTCGACCCCGAGTGACCAGGTGTGCTGCAGCGGCGACGGCGGGGCGCCCTGCGTGAAGTAGTCGGTCTTCTGAGCGACGAACCGCCAGTTCGCCATCCACACGAACGCCGCGATCGCGTCGTCGCGCAGGCCGGTCAAGGACCGATCGGGAAGCAGTTGGCGGGCCGCCGCCACCGTGAGCACCATCAACATCAGGGCCGGCAGCAACCGGCGCGCACGGCGAATCCAGAAGCCGGTCAGCTCAATACGGCCGGTGCGTCCCAGCTCGTCCAAAAGCAGCGAGGTGATCAGGAACCCGCTGAGCACGAAGAAGACGTCGACGCCGATGAATCCGCCGCTCACGCCGGGGATACCGCCATGGCCGACCAGCACCAGCGCGACCGCTATCGCGCGCAACCCATCGAGTGCCGGAATGCCGCCGCGTCGCTCCGGCTTGTCCCAGATCGCCAGCCGACCGGCCCTGCGCACGGGAGCGACCCAGCGGGGCTGCCGAGCACGACGGGCCGGCACGGGATCGGTCCCGCCCGGCTCAGCGCTCGCGGTTAGTGCGCCCTGACCACCATCTCGCCCGGCGCCATAGTTGATGCCGATACGTCGCTGCCCCTCCTCTTGATCGGAGCCAGCTTAAAGGCGATACGGCCGGATCGACCGGAGACACGCGAAGACCCGCTTCGCTTTTGGCCGGTGCCGCGCGTGCTATACGGGCCCGGCCGGTTTCACGTCGGCCTTCACCTCGACGAGGGCCAGCCCGAGCTCTTCGAGCACCTCTTCGGTATCCGCGCCGAGCTCCGGGGCCGGCCCGGCGACGCGGCCCGGCGTGCGGGAAAACCAGGTCGGCACACCGGGGAACCGAACCGGGCCGTACTGCGTGTGCACGGTCTCGAAGAAGCCGACGGCGTTGAGATGCTCGTCGTCGAACAGGGTCGCCGGGCTGGACAGCGACGCGGCCGGTATCTCGAGTTCGCGGAACAGATCCAGCCACTCCTGCGTCGTCCGCTGCGCCATTGTCTCGGCCAGCAGCGCGTACACGGCGTCGATCTGGCGCGCGCGCCGCTCGAGTGTGGCGTACAGATCGCTCTGCCACGGGGGCCGCACCGCGTCCATGAACGCGGCCCAATGCTTGTCGTTGTAGATCAGCGCGGCGATGTAGCCGTCACTGGTGCGGTACGGCCGCCGGTTCGGCGCCACCGTCCGCGGATACACCGCGGGGCCCAGCGGCGGATCGAACATGGCGCCGTTGGCGTGTTCGACGAGCATGAACGACGCCATCGTCTCGAACATGCCGACTTCGACCTCTTGTCCCTCGCCGGTGCGCTCGCGATGGAACAACGCCATCATGGTGGCGTAGAGCGCGGTGAGGCCGGCGACCTTGTCGGCCATGATCGTTCCGACGTAATTGGGTTCACCCGTCAACTGCTCTTGGACGAACGGCAACCCACACGCGGCCTGGATGGTGTCGTCGTAGGCGGGCAGGTCCCTGTTGGGTCCGCGCCGGCTGTAGCCGTAGCAGTTGGTGTAGACGATGCCCGGATTGATCGCCGCCACCTCGTCGTAGCTGAACCCCAGCCGGGCAACCGCTTTGGAGCGCATCGAATGGATGAAAACGTCGGACCGTTCGATGAGCGCGCGCAGGACGGCCTTGCCCGAGTCCGACTGCAGGTCGACGGTGATCCCCCGCTTGCCGCGGTTGACGTTGACGAAGACGCCACCCATGCCCCTGGCCGGCCCGACCGACACATAACGCGTGTCGTCGCCTTGCGGGGGTTCGACCTTGATGACGTCGGCGCCCATGTCGGCCATGATCTGCGTGCAGTAGGGACCCATCACCATCGCGGTGAGGTCGACCACGCGCACGCCGGTGAGCGGGCCGCCGTGGTGGCCGGGGCCGGCCCCGCGGCTAGGCATTGCGCGCGCCTTCCTTGCGTGCCGCGGTTCCGAAGCTGTAGCGGATGTGGTCACCGTGCCCGTCGGGCACGACGGGAAACACCAGTGGCGCGGCCAGATAGCGGACGGCGTCGATCTGCTCGGCCACGTCCTCGATCGACCACGACGATCGATGCACACCGGGGGTCTCGGCGATCACCGCGCGGGCCACGCGACCGGCGATGGCAACCAGGATTTCACCGGTGACCGGGCAGCTTTCGTGCGCCAGCAAGCCCACCACGGGCGCAACCAGCTCGGTGCCCATCGGCGGATAGGCCGAGATGTCCAGTCCCTCGGCCATTCTCGTCACCGCCGACGGCACGATGACGTTGCAGAGCACCCCGTCAGCCGCGCCTTCCAGCGCGACGACATTGGACAGACCGAGCAGGCCCGCCTTGGCGGCGGCGTAGTTCGCGACGCCGTGGTTGCCGTACAGGCCGCCGATCGACGAGGTCAACACGATGCGGCCGTAGCGGGCGTCGGACATCAGCGGGAACGCCGGCCGCGCAACGTGGAAGGCGCCCCGGAGGTGAACGTCGATGACGGCGTCGAAGTCCTCGTAGCTCATCTCCTTCAAGGACCCCCGCCGGACGTTGCCGGCGTTGTGGATCAGGACGTCGATGCGTCCGTAGTTGTCCAGCGCGGCTTGGATGATCGCCTGGCCGCCCTGCGGCGTGGTGACCGATTCGGTGCACGCGACCGCGTCGCCACCCGCGGCCCTGATCTCGCTCACCACGTCGTGCGCGGGACCGGCGTCGGCGCCTGCGCCGGTCAGTGCGCCCCCCGTGTCGTTGACCACGACCTTGGCGCCGCGGGCGGCCAACAGCAGCGCGTACTCGCGGCCCAGCCCCCTGCCGGCGCCGGTCACCACCGCCACCCGATCGTCGAATCTCAGCTGCGCCATCACGATCCCAGCACTAGGCCGTCCAGGTCACCCTTGGCGCGCCATTCGGCCAGCAGGTCGCTGAAGGCGTAGAACCCCGGCCCGTACGGTTCGCCGAGGTGGGAGCGGATGCCCTCGCCACCGCCGCCGCCTTCGTTGTTGTAATAGCCCGGCGTGCACTCCATGTCGAATTGGCTGTTGTCGATCGCCGTGTCCTTGACCGTCTGGCACCACTGGTCTTGGGCGGCCTCGCTGGGTTCGACGGTGGTCGCGCCGCGGGCCAGGGCCTCGGAAATGATGTAGGCGATGTGCTCGCCCTGCAGTTCATAGTTGGCGGCGATGTTCGCGGAGATGCCCACCTGGGTGAACCCGGTGAAGAACTGGTTGGGAAAGCCGCGGCTCGTCATCCCGTGCAACGTCTTGTACCCGTCGTGCCAGTAGTCGAAGAGCGACACCTCGTCGCGGCCTTCGATCGCGTCGATGGAATACCGGCGGCTGATCTCGGTCGTGATCTCGAACCCGCTGGCGTAGATGATGCAGTCGACCTCGTACTCAATACCGTTGGCCACCAATCCCTTTGCGGTCGCCCGCTCGACGCCCTTGCTGGCCGACACGTCGAGGAGGGTCACGTTGGGACGGTTGAAGGTCTGCAGGTATTCGTCGTTGGTGGTCGGCCTCTTGCACAGGAACCGGTAGTAGGGCTTGAGCGCTTCGGCGGTCTCGGGATCCTCGACCAGGCTTTCGACCCTGCGCCGCAGCCGCTCCATCACTTTGAAGTCTTCCTCGTCACGGATGGCCATGAACTGCTCCGGCGTCATGGCGGCCGGATCGGCCAGCGCGAGGACCCGCGCCGCGGTGTTGCGGCCCAGCTCGGTCCAGAAGTCGCAGACCAGATCCGGCTGGCCCAGCGCCATCCCCTCGAACGTCCAGGCATGGAAGTTGCGTTGTCGCTCCTTCTGCCAGCCCGGCTTGAGCCTCTTCACCCACTCCGGATCGGTCGGCGCGTTGTTGCGCGCACCGACCGAAGAGGGCGTGCGCTGAAAGACGTAGAGGTGCTTGGCATGCCGGCCCAGGAACGGCACGATCTGGATGGCCGTCGCGCCGGTGCCCACCACCGCGACCCGTTTGTCGGCGAGCTTGTCCAACCCACCGGACGTGTCCCCACCGGTGTACTCGTAGTCCCAGCGCGAGGAGTGGAAGCTGTGGCCCGCGAAGTCGTTGATCCCCGGTATGCCGGGCAGTTTGGGCCGGTGGAACGGTCCCGAGGCCATCACCACGAAGCGGGCCCTGATGTCGTCGCCGCGGTCCGTGCTGATCCGCCAGCGCTTGCCGGGCTTGTCCCAGTGCAGCTCGCGGACCTGGGTGGAGAAGATGGCCGAGTCGTAGAGACCGTAGTGCTTCCCGATGCGCCGGCAGTGGTCGTAGATCTCGGCGCCGTCGGCGAACTTCTTCGACGGAATGAAATTGAGCTCCTCGAGAAGTGGCACGTAACAATAGGACTCGTTGTCGCACTGGATGCCCGGGTACCGGTTCCAGTACCAGACCCCGCCGAAGTCACCACCCAGCTCGATGATGCGGACGTCGTCGACGCCCGCCTTCTTCAGGTAGGCGCCACACAGCAGGCCACCGAAGCCGCCACCGATCACCGCGACGTCGATGTCCGCCGAGATCGGATCCCGCACCAACGGCGGTGAATGCGGGTCGGTTTCGTAATATCCCGCGAAGTCGTCGACCAGTTCGACGTACTGCTTGGATCCCTCCGGGCGCAGCCGCTTCTCGCGCTCCCGGCGGTACTTCTCGCGAAGCGCCTCGAAGTCGACGTCGTCCGGGGTCTGCGATGGCGGGCAATCCGGGTTCGTCATGCCAGGGCGTTCTCCGGTAGCGCCGCGGCGTGCAGGGGCGCGGCCATCTCCTGCACGGCGGGCAGCACCTCCTTGGCGAACAGTTCGGTGCTGGCCATCGCTTCGGCGTAGGGCATGGTGCCGAACTGCGGGACGATTGTCAGCTCCGCGAACGAGCACGCCTCCTGGGCGGCCTTGATCCGGTTGAAGATCTCCTCCGGCGTGCCGATCAGCAGGTTCGACGCGTGGTAGCCCGGCGTCTTGGACGGGCCGGCCTTGGCGTCACCGGTGACGGACGACGCGAGGACGGCCGTCGCGGTCGCCTCCCGCGCAGCGTAAGCCTCGTAGCCCTTGACGCCCTTGAAGTTTGAGGCGTCGGCGAACCCGTAGTGCACGGTGACGTCGCGGTTGGCCGTCCAGATCCACTCCTCGGATGCCGCGGGGTCACCGGTGGTGCAGTACATGAACATCACGTTCTTCGGCTGGCAGGGCGGCAGGCCCTCCTCCTTGCGGAACGTGTTGACCTTCTGCACTTCCCGTCCGGCGTCCTCGATCGGCTTGTTGCCGACGAAGAGCGGCACCATGCCGCGGCGGGCCAGGATCTCCAGCGACTCGGCGGTCGAGGACGAGCTGTAGATGCGTGAAAAGAGGTCACTGCTGAGCGGTTCGGGGCGCAGCGACATTTCGGGGACCTTGAATATCTCCCCCTCGTAGGAGAACCGCTCGCCGGAGAATGCCAGCTGCAGGATGTCGAGGGTTTCGTTGAACCGCTGCCTGCTCTCCTCCCGCGGCACGCCGACGGCGTCGAACTCTCCCTTCGAGACCCCGCGGCCGATCCCGATCGTGGTGTAGCGGCCGTTGGAGAGGATATCGAGGTAGGCGATCTGGTGCGCTAGCCGGACGGGATGCCACCACGGCGCGACGACCACGAAGGTGCCCAGGCCGACCCGCTCGGTGCGGCCGGCGAAATAGCTCAGCGCCTGAATGGGATTGGGCGTCATGCCATATGGCGTCCCGCAGTGCTCGGGCATCCAGATGCCGTCGAACCCGAGCGGCTCCGCCAGGTCGGCGATCGCCAGCGTCGCCTGGACGCACTCCCAGTCCGGGGTGGCCGGCGGCCGGCTGAAGTCTTCGGCGAGCACGCGCTCCCAGTCGTGGGAGTTGTGCGCGCCGAAACCAAGATTGACCTTCATCGTTGTATCTCCGTTGCTAGTTCTTTCGGGGCACCGGTGCCCAGGTACCGGGCGAGGTTGCGGTGCAGGTTGGCGGTGCTGCGTTCCATGTACGGGTTGGGCTTGGGGCCACGGAAGCCGTACGACTTCATGCCTTTCTGGACGGCGGCCATGTTGGAGAAGTCCTGCGGCAGCACGCTGCGCCAGTTCGGGTCGTCCGGCGGTGCGTACACCCATTCGGTCTGCGGCTCTTCGCCTTTGGGGTAGAGCTCGTAGCACGAGGCTTCGAAGATGCACTTGTCGGGGTCGTAGCCGAAGGGGCGGGCGCTGTAGCACAGCGCGGTGGTCAGGCCCTGGCCGATCTGGAAGTTCGGGAAGATCTGCCACGCGGTCCCGCTCTTGGCCAGGTGTTCGGGGTCGATGGTCGGCCACTCGACGCCCCGCGCGGCGTCGTCGCGCCGCGCCGAGGACAGCCAGTGCTCGAGCACCCGGCCGGCGGGGGTGTCCGCGGGCAGCTCGTCGACCAGCCGGCGCGCCGCCTCCACCAGGGTCTTGGTGGTGGTGGCGTTGGTTTCCTCCAGCGTGTAGATCTGCATCTCGGCCGTCGAAATCCGCGGGTCCGCACCGGTGCCCAGGCGGATCTTCGATTTGGTCTCTTCGAGCCCCTTGGGCGCGTCGTAGCCGATGTTGCTGTGCTTGCCCTGCGCCATCGCCCAGCCGCGGAAGTTGCCGAATTTGTTGAACTGCGGATGGGTGGTGGCGACGTGGTAGGTCTCGTTGAAGGCCTCCATCGCGACCTTCCAATTGCATTCGAAATACAGCCATTTCCGCCATTTGCAGCGCATGTCCTGCAGGCGAAACGGGTCGAGCATTGTCGCGGCGGGCTCGAGGTAGTCCCGCAACGGCTCGCACGCCGGATCCATGTTGATCCAGACCCAGCCGCCCCAGGTGTCGACGTTGACCGGCGCCAGGTGGGTGTTCTCCGGCGTCAGCGCGCCCTGCCAGTCCTGCCGCTCGGGCACGTGGGTGCAGGCGCCGTCCTGGTCGTAGGTCCAGCCGTGAAACCCGCACACGAACGACTTCTTGTGGCCGCAAGCGTTTCTCGCGCCGTCCGGGGTGTCGACCAGCCTGCGCCCGCGGTGCATGCACACATTGTGGTGAGCCTTGAGCGTGTCGGGTCCGGTGCGGATCACGACGACGGAGTCGTCCAGGATGTCGTAGGTGAGGTAGCTGCCGACCTTGGGCAGGTCTTCCACGCGCCCGACTTGCTGCCACACCTTGCGCCAGAGCTTGTCGCGCTCGGCGCGCAGGTATTCCTCGGAGAGGTACGCCTCCACCGGAATCGTGACCGGCCCGGTCAGCTCCTCGGGCGCGGCCGCGCCGTTCTGTGTCATCGGGTTCCTCGCTTTCTACCCGTCCCAGCGCGTGATCGCCGCGCGGAATGTTTCGTCCTTGAGGAACACAGAGGTGTTGTCGGCGCCCAGGTGTCCCCACTTGAGGTTCAATCCGCCGTCCACCAGCAGTGTTTGTCCGGTGATGTAGCTCGACAGGTCCGACAGCAGGAAGAGGACCGCACTGGCCACCTCCGCGGGACGCCCGCGGCGGCCCATCGCGATGGCGCGGCGATCGCGCTCGGGATCGGAGTCGACATACGTGGCCGACGCCGGTGTCTCGGTCACCCCCGGCGCGACCGCGTTCACGCGGATCGGGGCCGCGCTGTCGGCCAGTTCGAGAGCCATGGTGCGGGTTGCCGCCACGATCGCGGCTTTGGCTGTGCCGTAGGCGATGTGGAAAGGCGCCGTGTTCATCCCGCTGATCGACGAGATCGACACGATGGAGCCCGGACGGTCGAGGCCCTTCAGTTCCGCGGCCACCGCCTGACTCATGAAGAACATCGTTTCGAGGTTGCGGGTGAACAGGTCGCGCCAGTCGGCGCGTGTCACCCGGGTCGACGGCATCCACGTCGACGGGTCCGCGCCGCCGGCGACGTTTACCAGCCCGTGCAGTTCACCGTCGGCCCGCCGCACGGCGTCGATCGTGGCCCGCACCCCGTCTTCGGTGGAGGCGTCGGCCGCGACGGGCACGACGGTCAGGCCCGCGGCCCGCAGCGGCCCGAGGTGCCGGTCGAGGTTGTCCTGGCCCCGGCTCACCGCGACCACGGTCGCACCGGCCTCGGCGACCATGCGGGTGACGGTGGTCCCGATGCCGCCCCCCGCCGCACCGGAGACCACGACGATGCGCCCGTCCAGGCTCAGCAGGCCGCCTACCATTGGATCAACCAATTGTCCGGACAAGATAATGATGTGCACTCATCAGAGAGCATGATTCTCTCGGGGATGGCGACCCGTCAAGTGCCGGATTGCATCGGGTCGAGGCTATTGTCTGGACTATTGGTCGATTGCTAACGTGCGAGCGGTGATGGCCGGATTGTCACAGTCGCAGGGTCGCTTCTCCGCCGAGCGGGCGCCGAGCGTCGCAGAGGGCTGGAGTCTCGCCCGCCTGACGCCCCCGAGCCGGCTCTTCGGCGCGAACGGCCTGCGCACCGGCCCGAACGGCCGCATCTACGTCGCCCAGGTGACCGGCAGCCAGATCAGCGCCCTCGACCCGGCGACCGGTCGGCTGGACGTCGTCAGCGCCAAGGGCGGCGACATCATCGCGCCCGACGACGTGGCCTTCGACCCGGACGGCAACCTGTTCGCGACCGAGGTCATGGACGGCCGGGTGAGCGTGCGGGATGCGGCGGGCCGCACCCGGGTGCTGCGCGACGACGTGCCGTCGGCCAACGGCATCACGTTCTACCGGGACCGGTTGTTCATCGGCGAATGCCGCGACGGCGGCCGCCTGCTCGAGCTCGACCCGGCGGGCGGCGCGGCGCGCGTGCTGCTCGAGAGCGCGCCGTCGCCCAACGCGATGGAGGTCGGGCCCGACGGCATGCTGTATTTCCCGCTGATGGGGGCCAACGAGATATGGCGCATCGACCCCGCCGGCGGCGAACCCGAGCGGGTGGCCGGTGACCTGGGTGTCCCCGACGCGGTGAAGTTCGATTCCCGCGGGCGCATCGTGTCGACACAGGTACACAGCGGCCAGGTGCTGCGTATCGACCCCCGCAACGGCGACCGGACCGTGCTGGCCACGCTGAATCCCGGCCTGGACAACCTGACGTTCGTAGGTGAGCGGTTGTTCGTCTCGAACTTCACCGGCGAGATCACCGAGATCCTCGGCGACGGCCGTACTCAGACCGTGCTGCCGGGCGGGCTGAACTGGCCGCTGGACCTGGCGGTCGGTTCCGACGGCAATCTCTACATCGCCGACGGGACGTACTTTTATGTGCTCCTCTCGCCCGGCGACGATCGCGAGCGCGGCGAAGCCGGGCAAAGCGGGTCGTCGCCCATCAAGCACGGTTCATTGCGAACCGCCGGAATGCTGTTCAGCCCGGGCTATCCGGGCTTCCTGCGCGGGTTGGCCGCCGTGGCCGACGGCGAGTTCGTCGTCACCACCTCCAACGGGCAGGTGGCCCGCTATCGGCCGGCCAGCAGCGAAAGCCAGGTGATGGCAGAGGGTTTCGATCAGCTCTACGGGGTTGCGGTCGCCCCGGGCGGTGCCGTGGTGGCGGCGGAACTGGGCGCGGGACGGGTGCTGTCCATCCGGTCGGGCGCGGTCGAGGTGGTCGCGACCGGGCTGAGCGAACCGGTCGGGGTGGCCATCACCCCCGATGGGGGATGCCTGGTTTCCGAGGCGGGCGCCAGGCGAGTGGTCCGACTGGGCGGCGCGGGCGGCACGGTATGCGACGACCTGCAGCGGCCCCAGGGCATCCTGGTGCGCGACGGGCAGCTGTACGTGGTGGACGCGGGCGCCAAGGAGTTGGTCGCCGTCGACCTGGACACCGGCGCGCGCCGCACCATCGCGTCGGGCCTGCCGGTGGGTGCGCCGCCCGGCGTGATGCCGAAGCCGCTGCGCGGGATGCCGCCCTTCTCCGGGCCGCAGGGCCCGTTCGCCGGTATCACCGCCGGGCCGGACGCCACGCTGTACATCTCGGCGGACGCCGACGGCAGCGTGCTGGCATTGCGGCGGGATCCTGAAGGGGAGAGATGACCGAAGCCAGAGTCGTCGACCACCGATACCTACAGGTCGCCCGCACATTGCGGAAAGAGATCGTGGAGGGCGTCTATCCGGTGGGCTCGCAATTGCCAACCGAACACGAACTGTGTGAGCGATTCGCGGTGAGCCGCTACACCATTCGGGAGGCCCTGCGGCGCCTGCGCGAGGACAACCTGGTGTCGTCGCGCCCACGGACCGGAACCCTCGTGGTGCCGCGGCCGTCGGCCGACTCCTACGTCCAGCACGTCATGTCGATCAACGACCTGCTGGCGTTCGCGACGGACACCCGATTCGCCATCGAATCGGTCGCCATGGTCACCATCGACGACGAACTGTCCGCCCGGACCGGGCTGACGACCGGCGAACAATGGCTGACCGTGCGCGGCTTCCGGCGGGCCGTCGCCACCGAGTCACCTGGGTACGCGCTCTGCCGCACCGAGTACTACATCAACCGCGCGTTCGCCGGCGTCGGCCGGTTGCTGCAGCGCCACGAGGGCCCCATCTTCCCGCTCATCGAGGACCTGTTCGGCCTCAGCATCGTCGAGGTCCAGCAGGAGATCGCCGCGGTGGTCATCTCCCCGGACCTGGCGGCCGGGCTCGAGATCGATTCGGGGACACCGGCATTGCAGGTGCAACGGACTTACACGACCTCCGACGGGCGGGTCGCCCAGGTCACCATCAACACCCATCCCGCGTCGCGCTTCCGGCACTCGATGACGATGCGGCGGGTTCGTGGCTAAGCTGCCGCAATGGCATCCACCCGGAAGCTGATCGACGGGCGGTGGGTCCGGTGGGACGACGAACGCGCCGCCGAGGCCTACGCGCGCGGTTGGTGGGTCCCCGGCACGCTGGCCGACGCGCTGCGCGAGGCCGCCGAGCGCACGCCGCAACGGGTGGCGCTCGTCGACGGGGACCGGCGGCTGGACTGTGTGAGCCTGTACCGACAGGCAACGGCGCTGGCGCACGCGCTGCTTGCGCGGATCCCACCGGGCAGCGTGGTCTCCTTCATGCTGCCCAACTGGCACGAGGCCGCGGTGATCTACCTGGGCAGTACGTTGGCGGGGATGGTGGCCAACCCCATCCTGCCGTCCATGCGCGACCGCGAACTCCGGTTCGTCCTGGAAGACGCCGACAGCCGAATGATCTTTGTCCCAGCGCAGTTCGGTCACCACGACTATGTCGCGATGCTGGGCCGGGTGACCGCGCAGCTGGAGTCGCCGCCCGAGGTCGTGCTGGTGCGGGGGGACCCGGATGGGGATAGCGTCGCCTACGAAGCGCTGCTCGAGGAGCGGCCCTCGGGCGCGGGGCTGCCCACGCTGAATCCCGATGCCGTCCGCATGATCCTCTACACGTCGGGCACCACGGGACGGGCGAAAGGCGTTCTGCATAGCCACAACTCGATTCACGCGCTGATCCGCCAGCTCGGTGAGCACTGGCTCGTCGAGCCGGGCGACGCGTTCCTGGTGGCGTCGCCGATCGCGCACATCGGCGGTTCCATCTACGCGTTCGAATGCCCGCTGCTGCTGGGCACGACCGCGGTCTTGATGGACCGGTGGGACGGCGACGACGCCGTCGCTCTCGTGCAGGCCGAGCGGTGCACACACATAGCCGGGGCGACACCGTTCCTGGAGCACATGCTGGCCGCGGCGGAGCGCGCCGGCACCCGGCTGCCGGATCTGAAGCTGTTCGTCTGTGGCGGCGCGTCGGTGGCGCCCGCGCTGATCCGCAGGGCCGCGGCCTTTTTCGAGTCGGCGATCGTCACCCGGGTGTACGGATCGACGGAAGTCCCGGTCACCACGGTCGGGTCGGTGCGGGACATCGATCACGCCGCCGACACCGACGGTCGCGTCGGCCTGGCCGAGGTCAAGCTCGTCGGCGGGGAGATCCACGCGCGGGGGCCGCAGATGCTGACCGGCTACCACCACCCCGAAGACGAGGTGGACGCCTTCGACGACGAGGGCTTCTTCCGCACCGGAGATTTGGCGCGATGGCTCGACGACGACTACCTGGTCGTCACCGGACGCGCCAAGGACATCATCATCCGCAACGGTGAGAACATCTCACCAAAGGAAGTCGAGGACATCCTCGCCGGACACCCCGGCATCGCGGAGATCGCCATCGTCGGGCTGCCCGACGACCGGACCGGGGAACGGGCCTGCGCCGTCGTGGTGCCCGTGGGCGGTCCCGGCCTCGATGTGGCCAGCCTGCGCGGCTTCCTGGAAGAGTCGGGGCTGGCGCGGTTCAAAGCCCCTGAGCAGCTGGTGCTTTGGGATGTGCTGCCCAAGAACGACGCGGGGAAGATATTGAAGCACCAGATCAAGGCGGCGCTCATGAAGGCGGAGCAGTGACATGCAGGTAGCGGTGGTGACGGGGGCGAGCGGCGGGATCGGCTTCGGCTGCGCGGTCAAGCTCGCCGAGGCGGGCATGGCGGTCGTGGCGACCGGGAGAAACGAGGAGAAGCTCGCCGGGCTGGCGCGCCACATCGGCGACCCCGACCGGGTGGCGACGGTAGCCGTCGATCTCACCGACGACGATGCGCCCAAGCGGATCACCGACACCGCACTGGACAGGTGGGGCCACATCGACTTTCTGATCAACATCGCCGGGATAGGCAGCCCCAAGCCGGTGCACGAGACGGACGACGAATCGCTGGACCATTTCCTCGGTTTGATGCTGCGTGCCCCGTTCCGCCTCATCCGGGAGGTGCTGCCGCACATGCCTCCCGGGTCGGCAATCATCAACGTCACGTCGACCTTCGCCGTGGTCGGCGGCCTGCGTGGCGGCGCGTACTCGGCGGCCAAGGGCGGCCTCACGGCGCTGACCACCCACATCGCCTGCCAGTACGGGGCGCAGGGGATACGTTGTAATGCGGTGGCGCCCGGGGTGATTCAGACGCCGATGACCGAGCATCGCCTGCACGACGAGCGGTTCCGGCGTATCAACACCGAGATGACACCGCATCAGCGTCTGGGCACGGTCGACGACGTGGCGAGCACGGTGGCGTTCCTGTGCTCGCCCGGTGGGGCCTTCATCAACGGCCAGACGATCGTCGTCGACGGCGGGTGGAGTTCGACGAAGTATCTCTCGGAGTCGGCGCTGACGTCGGAGTGGAAGCCGCGCTGATCATCCCGTCTCGAAGTGCTGGCGGATGCCGGCCAGCATCTCGATGTGCGCCTTGACGGCCTCGCGTGTTGTCATCGGGGCGAGCAGCCGGGGCGCCGCTATCCGGATTCGCTCGGTGACACGGGTGCCCGCCGCGATCGGCTCGAAGCTCACCGTCCCGCGCAGGTGAACCCCCGGGGACTGGTCGGCCTCGGTCAGCACGTCGCCCGCCGCCGGCACCCGCAACCGGGCCCGGTAGGTGATGGTCATTCTGAACGGCCCCAACGGAATCCGGTCCCGAACCCGATAGCTGTGGACGAAACCGTCCGCGGTTTCGGTGCGCGACAGCGTCTCCACGGACACGATCAGCGGATGGACGATCTTGATGTTGTCCAGGTCCACGTAGAAGTCACGGACTTCGCCCGGCCGCGCCGGCACGTCCTCGGTCAGCGTGTGCTCGGCGTGGGCGACCCACCAGCTCATGCGGAGAACTCCGCGAGCAATTCCGCCGTGCGCCACCAGATCAGCACGGCGAACGCCGCCAGCACCACGATTGTCACCGCGGCCTGAACCGTGTTCCGCCGCTGAGGTGGCGGGTAGACGTAGGCCGCGGCGACCAGCCCACCCGTGACCAGCCCGCCCACGTGCGCCTGCCAGCTGATGCGTTGCGAACTGATCAGCGGGACAACGAAAGTGAAGACCAGGTTGATCGCGATGACCGCGACCACCCAGCGGACGTCGACGGCCAGCCGCTTGCCCACCACGAAGGTGGCACCGAAGAGACCGAAGATCGCCCCGGAGGCGCCCGCCGTGGCCGTTTCGAGCGGCGACACCAGGTAGACCAGCACCGAGCCGCCCAACCCGCCGAGCGCGTAGAGCGCGCCGAAACGCAATCGGCCCAGCCACATTTCGAGCGGCGGCCCCACCACGTAGAGCGCCCACATGTTGAACAGCAGGTGCGTTGCCCCGTAGTGCAAGAATGCCGACGTCACCAGGCGGTAGAACTGGCCGTCGGCGACCGCCGGCGGCCAGAGCGCGAGCTGCCTCTCCAGCTGCCCCGACGCCATCTGCAGCACGAACGCCGCCACGTTGACCGCGATCAGGGCGTACGTGAGCACCGGCGTCGCCGACCGTTGCCGCCCACCGAAGCGGGTCCGGGGCTGCCGGATGGTCCGGGCGCCCGCCCGGACGCACTCCACACACTGCTGACCGACGGCGGCGCTGCGCATGCAGTCCCCGCAGATGTAGCGCTCACAACGGTTGCAGCGCACATACGTCGGGCGGCCCGGGTGCCGATAGCAACTCGGGGCCGTGGGCGGCGAATCGGGTGCGCTGGGTGCGCTCATCGCCCTATTCTGGCCCGCTTCGCCGCGCCCGGCGCAGCGCTTGGGCAAACCTATTTTCTGACCCTCGTCGGTCGCCTACTGTGTTGTGCGTGGAGTCGACGTGACCACCGGAGTCATCGAGCGCTACCTGGACTGCCTGGCCGCACACGACTGGGACGGCCTTGCCACGACGATCGCCGACGAAGGCCTGACTCGCGAGGGCCCGTTCTGCGACGTCGTCGAGGGCAAGCAGCACTACGTCGCCTACCTGCGTAAGGTCCTCACCAACTTGGCCGGTCATCGGCTGGACGTGCATCGGGTTTCGCACGTGAACACCCGCCTGTCCTACGTGGAGCTGACCGAGGCGTTCGAGATCGACGGCGTCACCAAGCGGTGGCCGGAATGCATTCTGTTCGAGCGGGGCGACGACGGGCTGATCTCGCGCGTCAGTGTGTTCTTCAAGCAGCCCGGAGCGCAGTGAATCGTGAGGGTGGCGGGGAAACTATTCCCTCGCTCGCGGAATTGACCTAGCGTGTGATGGGTGGAATCAAACGGAAGCCCGGAATTGGTGCCCGTCGAAACATTGCACTCAGGTGATCCCATCATGGATTGCGGTCAGCGGTACATAGTCCTCGAATCGAAGGCGGTCGGCGACAGCTGCGTGGTCCTCGAGCTCGAGTCCAGGGTGGACCACCAGCTGCAGGTCATCGAGAAGTCGTTCCCGGCCGGGTACCACGTCAACAGGGCGAACCACCGAATTTTATAGCGAATTTATTCAGCCGAATATTGCGCGAGTAGCCGGTGGACGGCTACCGCGCATTCGCGTTATTCGGGCCTGAAACGCGAATTGCGGTCTGCCGGATTTAGCCGCCGCGCGCCGGCCGCGGGTCGTTGGGATTGTCCGGATCGGGATCCCCGAACCACCGCGACGGCGCGCGCTCCCCGTATGCGTCGTGCCATTCCCACCACTCGTACGGCGCGGTTTGCGGGTAGCCGTCCGGCGAATCCTCCCAGTTCTCCTGGCGCCCGAGCGCGGTCATGTCGAGGTAACTCCAGGTGTTGCCCATCACCTCGTCGCCGCGGTTGTTGATGAAATAGGTCCGGAACACGCGGTCACCGTCATGGATGAACGCGTTGGTGCCGTGCCATTCGTCCACGCCGAAGTCGGCATCGAAATCGTCGGTGAGCGTGTACCACGGCATGTGCCAACCCATCCGCGCCTTCAACCGCGCGATGTCGGCCTGCGGTGCCCGCGACGCGAACACCAGGCTGGTGTCACGAGCGTTCAGATGGGCGAGGTGCCCCACGTGGTCGGCCATCATCGAGCAGCCGCGGCAGGCATGGTCGGGCCAGCCGTCCACGCCCGGCTCGAAGAATGCGCGGTACACGATCAGCTGACGCCGGCCCCCGAAGAGGCCCAGCAGGCTGACCCGGCCCTCGGGCCCCTCGAACGCGTAGTCCTTGTCGACCGCCAGCCAGGGCATCCGCCGGCGGGCCGCCGCCAGGGCGTCGTGGGCCCGCAGCACTTCCTTCTCCTTCACCAGCAATTGTTCGCGTGCGGCCGCCCAGTCCCGCGCCGACACGATGGGGGGTGTGTTCATGACGTTGTCCTCCTTGGGGTTTCGAGGGTCTCAGGCCACTGCCGACATGCCGGTCGACGTGAGCAGATACGCGTCCCCGCCGCCACGGCCATCGGTGGCGATCGAAAGGACGGATTCGCCCACCTGTTCCGCGCTGAGCGCGGGTCCGCCGGCCCGCACGAACGACTCGACGTCGACCCCTTGCCGTTCGGCGTACGCCGCGACGGCTTTGGCGCCGAGGTCGGTGGCCGGGGTCAACCGCGGCAGGACGGAGACGAAGCGGATCCCCAGGCCGGCCCGCTCCGATTCGACCGCGGCGTAGCCGGCGATGAACCTGACTGTGGCCTTCGCGCCCGCGTAGCCCCCGCTCAGCGGTGACCCGGCCACGGCGGCGCCGCTGGACACGGCGATCACCGAACTGCCCGGCGCGAGCGGCCGTCGCAGCGCGTAGCGGATCCAGTGAAACGCTTGCGCGACATCCACATTCCAGTTCTCGCTGAAGCTGTGCCAGCTCTGGTCCTGCAGTGGGCTCATCTGCGGCGTCGCCCCGGCGCACAGGACCAGTGTGCGCGGCCGGTACTCGTCGATGAGCCGCTGCGGCGTTGCCGGGTCGGCGGCGTCGGCGACCACCGGGAGGAAGCCGCCGCCCAGCTCGTCGCGCACCTCGTCGAGACCGGATCCGTTGCGCGCGACGCCGACCACCTCGGCGCCGGCCACCGCCAGGGCGCCGGCGATGGCGCGGCCGAATCCGCGGCTCGCCCCGGTCACGATCGCCGTGGTGCCGGCCAGCCCATGGGTTATCAGTGGCTCGTTCATGTTCTTCCTCGCTCTCATGGAATGTGCGTCCACTAGTTGAGAGACGTCGCCGCACCGAAATTCATCGCCCGCGGACCGATGAATTTCCCCGGTCCGCCGTCTCTGTACTGGAGTAGCGTTCGGTCGCAGCCGAGACAGGAGAAGCCATGCCGGCGAAAGAGGACTTCATCGCGCAGGCGGCGCCGTTTCGGGCCGAGCTGATCGCGCACTGTTACCGCATGCTCGGGTCGGTGCACGACGCCGAGGACCTCGTGCAGGAGACCTATCTCAACGGCTGGCGCGGCTACCAGGCGTTCGAGGAACGCGCTGCGCTGCGAACGTGGCTGTACCGGATCGCGACGACCGCCTGCCTGCGGGCGCTGCAGAACCGCGCCCGCCGCGTGCTGCCGGCCGGGTTGGGTGACGGATCGACCGACCCGGACGCCAGCCTCGACGCGGTCGGTGGTGGGCACGAGTGGCTGGAGCCCATTCCCGACTCGCTGATGTTCACGCCGGAGGACAACGTCACCGCGCGGGAAAGCCTGCGGCTGGCCGTCATGACGGCCCTGCAGGAGCTCCCGGCCCGCCAGCGAGCGGTGCTCATCCTGCGCGACGTCGTGCAGTTCAGTGCCGCCGAGGTTGCCCAGCTGCTCGAAACGACACCGGCCGCCGTCAACAGCTCGCTGCAACGGGCGCGGGCCCGGCTCGCCGAGCTCTCCCCTACCGAGGAAAGCCTGTCCGAACCCGACGATGCCGAGCGCCGTGACCTGCTCGACCGCTATTGCGCGGCATTCGAAAACGCGGACATGGCCACCCTCACCGCGTTGCTGCAGGCGGATGTGAAGCTCGAAATGCCGCCTCTCCCTGTGTGGTTCGCCGGGCGCGACGCGGTGCTGCGGTTCCTGGCCGCGCGCGCTTTCGCCAAGGCCGGTGATATCGCGATGATCCCGACGGCCGCGAACGCGCAACCCGCGGTCGCCGAGTACCGCCGCGGTCCCGACGGGACGATGCGGGCCCATTCCATTCACGTCCTCGCCGCGGACGCCGCCGGCATCGCCACCATCACCGTCTTCCTGGACCCCGGCCTGTTCAGCAGGTTTGGTTTTCCGGCGAGCCGGTAACCTGTCCGCAGGGGAAGCGACTGCACCACCGGTCACCGAAGGAAGGCACGACCCACCGGCGTCACCGCTGTCGTCGCAAGTCCACCGTTGCAAATGTGGACAGGCCCCCAACCCCCCAGGATCATTAGGCGCGGTAGAGGTAATCGAAGGGTGACCGAGTGAGGATTCCGGGCGTTGCCAGCGTCGTCGCCGGCATGACCGACGGGGCCGCGCAGGTGGTGCGCGCCGGCGTGTCCACCGCGGCCGGGGCCGCGGGCGCTCTGCAGGCGTTGACCAACCCGGTCGCCGAACTCGCGGTCCCGGTTGTGCAGTCGATGGCCCAGACGACGGGCCGGGCCGTCGGATTGACCGGTTCCACCAACGGTTCCGGGCCCAGCGTCACCCCGCCGGTCCGGTGGCAGAGCGGGCGGCGCGTGCATCTGGACCTGGACCCGTTGCTGCCGTTCCCGGGCTGGCACGAGCACGCGCCGGCAGTCGAGGAGCCGGTCCGCCGGATTCCGGGCGTGGCCTCGGCCCACGTCGAGGGCGCCCTCGGCCGGTTGGTGGTCGAATTCGAGCACGAACCCGATAGCGATGCCGTGCTGGACCGGGTGCGCGAAACGATCTGCCGCGTCGCGGCGGACTTGACCCTCGTCGCCCCCAAGGAGGCACCCCGGACCGCGCCGTTCGCCGACCCCGGAAATCCGTTGGCGATCCTGGTCCCGTTCAGCGCGGCGGCCATGGACGTGGCAGCCATCGGAGCCGCGGTGACCGGCTGGCTGGGCCGCCTCCCCGTCGCACCGCGAAGCGCACGCGCCGCCGCCGCGCTGCTGAATCATCAGCCGCGGGTGGTTGCCGTGCTGGAGTCGCGGCTGGGTCGCGTCGGCACCGACATCGCCCTCAGCGCGTCGACCGCACTGGCCAACGGGCTGACGCAGGCGGTCGGCACACCGCTGCTGGACCTGGCACAACGAAGCTTGCAGGTCTCCGAGGCCGCGGCGCACCGCCAGCGCTGGCGGGACCGCGAACCGGAGCTGGCCTCACCCAACCGGCCGCAGGCCCCGGTCGTTCCGATCATCTCCTCGGCCGGCCCCAAATCGCAAGCGCCCCGGCATAATTGGGCCGCGGCCGCGGCGGGGGAGGCTTCCCACGTGGTGGTGGGCGGGGCCATCGATGCCGCCATCGACACCGCGAAGGGCTCGATGGCCGGGCCGGTGGAGGAGTACGCCGCCCAGGCCGCCAACGCCTCGCTTGTGGCCGCGGCCGGTGCGCTGCTGGCCGGCGGCGGCACCGAGGACGCGGCCGGCGCGCTGCTGGCCGGCGTGCCCCGGGCCGCACACACGGGCCGGCAGTCGTTCGCCGCCGTTCTGGGCCGCGGACTGGCCAACGCCGGGCAGCTGTTTCTCGACCCGGGCGCCTTGCGGCGGCTGGACCGGGTCAAGGTGGTCGTGGTCGACGGCGCCGCACTGCGTGGCGACAACCGCGCCGTGCTGCAGGCGCGCGGCGACGTACCCGGGTGGGACGAGGACCGCGTCTACGAGGTCGCCGACGCGCTGCTGCACGGTGAGGAAGCCCCCGAACCGGACCCGGACGAGTTGCCCGCCACCGGCGCCCGGCTGCGGTGGGCCCGGGCGCAAGGGTCGTCCGCGACGCCGGCGCAGGGCCTCGAACATGCCGATCTCGTGGTCGACGGCGAGCGCGTCGGCAGCGTCGACGTCGGGTGGGAGGTCGACCCGTTCGCCATCCCGCTGCTGCAGATCGCGCACCGGACGGGCGCCCGGGTGGTGTTACGCAACGTCGCCGGCACCGAGGACCTGACCGCCAGCGTCGCCGTGAGCCACCCGCCGGGCACGCCGCTGCTGCAGTTGGTACGCGACCTGCGCACGGATCGCGGACCCGTGCTGCTCATCACCGCGCTGCACCGCGACTTCGCGTCCACCGACACGTTGGCCGCGCTGGCCATCGCCGACGTCGGGGTGGCGCTGGACGACCCACAGGCGGCGACGCCGTGGACGGCGGACATCATCACCGGCACGGACCTCGCCGCAGCGGTGCGCATCCTGTCGGCGCTGCCGGTGGCCCGGGAGGCGACCGAGTCCGCGGTGCGCCTCGCGAAGGGCGGCAGCACGCTCGCGGGCCTGCTGCTGGTCACCGGCGACCCGCGCACGCTGAGCCCCTTCGCCGTGCAGCGCTGGCTCAACCCGGTCAACGCCGCCGCGGCGGCCGCGCTGATGCAGGGCACCTTCGCGGCCTCCCGGGTGCTTCGGCTCCCCGACCCGACACCACAGCCGCTGACCGCCTGGCACGCCCTCGATCCGGAGATCGTCTATTCCCGGCTGGCCAGCCGCACACGGCCCCTGGCCGTCGAACCCGGCGCCGCGCCCTGGCGACAACTCCTCGACGACCTGTCCTACAACCCGCTGGTCGCTCCGCTGCGCGGGCCGGCCAGCCGGGTGGGGCGGCTGCTGACCGCGACGCGGGCCGAGTTGTCGGATCCGCTGACGCCCATCCTGGCCGTGGGGGCGGCGGCCTCGGCGATCGTCGGCAGCAGCGTCGACGCACTGCTGGTGGCGGGCGTGATGACCGCCAACGCCGTCGCCGGCGGGGTGCAACGGTTGAGGGCCGAGGCGGCCGTCGCCGAGCTGTTCGCCGAGCAGGATCAATACGCGCGGCGCGTGGTGCTCCCCGCGGTGGCCACGGCGCACCGCCGGCTGGAGGCGGCCCGCACCGTCGAACGGACGGTCTCGGTGAACGCAAAGTCGCTGCGCCCCGGCGACATCATCGACCTGGCCGCCCCCGAGGTGGTCCCGGCGGACGCCCGCCTGCTGGTCGCCGAGGACCTCGAAGTCGACGAGTCCTTCCTGACGGGCGAATCGCTGCCGGTGGACAAGCAGGTCGAGCCCGTGGCCGTCGCCGACTCCGACCGCGCCAGCATGCTGTTCGAGGGCAGCACCATCGTCGCCGGGCACGCCCGCGCGATCGTCGTGGCGACGGGTGCGGGCACCGCCGCGCAGCGCGCGATTTCGGCGATCGCCGAGGTCGAGTCCGCGGCCGGGGTGCAGGCCCGACTGCGCGAGTTGACCAGCAAGGTCCTGCCGCTGACCCTGGCCGGCGGCGCGACGGTGACCGCGTTGGCGCTGCTGCATCAAGGAACGTTGCGTCAGGCGGTCGCCGACGGCGTGGCCATCGCCGTGGCCGCCGTCCCCGAGGGCCTGCCGTTGGTGGCCACCCTGGCCCAGCTGGCCGCCGCGCAGCGATTGTCGCGGCGCGGGGCCCTGGTCCGCACGCCGCGGGCGGTCGAGGCGCTGGGCCGGGTCGAGACGGTGTGTTTCGACAAGACCGGCACGCTCACCGAGAACCGCCTGCGCGTCGTCCGCGGTGTCCCGCACGGGGCCGGCGCGGACGCTCCTTTCCCCGACGTGACCGACCCGGCGTCCGCCGCGGTGGTGCGGGCCGCCGCGCGCAGCAGCACGCAGCCCCACAATGGGGGCGGCCACGCGCACGCGACCGACGAGGCGATCCTCACGGCAGCGAATTCCATTGACCGCCAGTGGGACTCGGATTGGACCGTGATCGCGGACGTACCGTTCGAATCCAGCCGCGGTTACTCCGCCGCGATCGGCACGGCGGGCGGCAACGGCGGGCCGATGCTCATGGTCAAGGGCGCGCCGGAAGAAGTGCTTCCGCGCTGCCGCTTCGCCGATGCGGACGCCGACCTCGACCGCGCCGAGTCGTTGGTGTTGCGCCTTGCCGAGCAGGGCCTGCGGGTGCTGGCGGTGGCTCAGCGCCCGTGGGAGCACGGCACCGGCGAGGAGGACACCGACGCCGACGCCGTGGACGCCGCCGCGCACGACCTCGAGTTGATCGGCTACGTCGGTTTGGCGGACACCGCGCGGGCGTCGGCGCGGCCACTGATCGAGGCGCTGGTGGAAGCCGGCCGGCGGGTGGTGCTGATCACCGGCGACCACCCCGTGACCGCGCGGGCGATCGCCCGGCAACTGGGCCTGCCGGCGGACGCGCGCGAGATGACGGGCGCCGAACTCGTCGCGTTCGGCGAGGAGGATCGCGCCAAGGTCGCCGCCGACGTCCAGGTCTTCGCCCGCGTCAGCCCCGAGCAGAAGGTGCAGATCGTCGCGGCGCTACAGGACAGCGGTCAGGCGGTCGCGATGGTCGGCGACGGGGCCAACGACGCGGCCGCGATCCGGATGGCCGATGTGGGCATCGGCGTGAGCGGTCGCGGCTCGTCCGCCGCGCGCGGGGCCGCCGACATCGTGCTGACCGACAACGATCTCGGCGTGCTGCTCGACGCGCTGGTCGAGGGGCGCGGGATGTGGGGTGGCGTACGGGACGCGGTGGGCATCCTGGTCGGCGGCAACGTCGGCGAGGTGCTGTTCACCCTCATCGGCACCGCCCTGGGCACCGGCCGGGCGCCGGTGGGCACCCGCCAGCTGCTGCTGGTGAACCTGCTCACCGACATGTTCCCCGCGCTTGCGGTCGCCGTCACCCCACAGTTCTCCGAACCGGAGGAGGCCGAGGAAGGGGTCGACCGCGACGCCGAGGAATTGCACCGCGCCTTCCAGTTGGCCACGCTGTCCGGGCCCCCGCCCTCCCTCGACGCGCCGCTGATGCGGCAGATCGTCACCCGAGGCGCCATCACGGCCGCGGGTGCGACGGCGGCCTGGGCCATCGGTCGCTGGACACCGGGCACCGAACGCCGCACGTCGACAATGGGGCTGACCGCGCTGGTGACCACGCAGCTCGCGCAGACCCTGTTGACGCGCCGCCACAGCCCGCTGGTGCTGGGCACGGCGCTGGGGAGCGCGGGTGTGCTGGTCGCCATCGTCCAAACCCCCGGCGTCAGCCACTTTTTCGGTTGCACGCCGCTGGGCCCGGTCGCCTGGACCGGCGTCATCAGCGCCACCGCGGGCACCACCGTCGTCTCGGTGCTGGCACCCAACTGGCTGGCCAAGCAGGTCGCCGCCCTGGAACCCAAGCAGCAGTGAGGCTTTCGCCGCGCGCCTAGCCGGACAGCTCCCTGCGCACGACCTTGCCCGCCGGATTGCGCGGGATGCTGGTGACCACGTTGATGTCTCGGGGCTGCTCGAATCGCGAGACTTTGCCCTTGAGGTACTCCCGCAACGCCGCCTCATCGGTGTCACTGTCCGGGTGCAGGACCACGAACGCGGCCAGTCGATGACCGAACTTCTCGTCGGGAACACCGATGACCGCGTTGTCGGCGATCGCCGGATGCTGGGCGAGGGCGTTTTCGACCGCGCGCGGATAAACGTTCTCCCCGCCGGAGATGATCATGTCGTCTTCGCGGCCGACGATGTACAGGCGGCCCGCGTTGTCGAGGTACCCCATGTCGCCGGTGCTGGTCATGCCGTCGACGACGGCCTTAGCGCCGGGCTTGTCGCCACCGCCGGTATAACCCTCGCTGGCCAGCTCGCCGCCCACGAAGATGCGGCCGGTGACGCGCGCACCGACCGGCTTGCCGTTCTTGTCGAGGATGCGCACCGGGCAGCCGGCGACCGGTTTCCCGACGGTCTCGGGCGCTTCGCGCAGCTCCGCGGGGGTGGCCAGCGCGCCGATGCCGACCTCGGTGGAGCCGTAGCCGTTGTAGAGGATATCGCCGTAGGCGTCCATGAACCGCTGCCCCAGGGTGGGATCGAGCCGGTCCCCACTCGACATCACGACCCGCAGGTAGGGCACGGGGTTGCGGGCGCGCACCCGCTCGGGCAGCGCGAGGATGCGCGCGAGCACTACCGGCACCGCCGTGAACGCGTCGGCGCGATGCAGCGACGCCTGCGCGAGCGCGGCTTCAGCGTCGAAGTTGCGGTGGGTGAGCACCGTGCCGCCCAGGGCCACGGTGAGCATCAGCATGCCCAGCCCCAGCCCGTGAAACATGGGCATCACCACCGAGATTCGCGACCCGGTGCGCAGGCCGGTGCGATCGAGGATCGTCACCCAAACGCCCACCGCGGAACGCAGCTGCGGTGAGCGCGGCACCCCTTTGGGCGTGCCGGTGGTGCCCGACGTCAGCAGAATGATCCGGCCCGGCGTGGCCACGTCGGGCCGCGGCTCACCCTCCTGAGCGGTGATCGTCGCCGGGTCGATCACGACGACCGATCCGTCGGCGGCCAGGGCACGCTCGCCGAATTCGGCGTCGGCGACCATCGTGGTGATCCGGTGACCGCTCATCGCGGAGGCCAGGGCGTCGCTGCGAAAGTCCGTATTGACGAGGACCACGTCGGCGCCCACCAGCGCGGCGCCGAATACGCCGGCGATGAAACCGCGGCCGTTGCGGCACATGATGCCCACCGCGTCGCCGGGTCCGACCCCCTCCCGCGACAACCTGCGTGCCAGCGATTCGGTCGCCGACTGCAGCTGCCGGTAATCCCAGACGCCGTCGTCGTCGACGATCGCGGCCCGGTTGGGCCATCGAATCGCGGTCACCGCCAGCAGGGTGTACGGGTTGGTGCCGCCCCGGCGCGCCGCCCGGATCAGCCGCAGGGCTGCCAGCGGCGACGGCGGAGCGAGCAGTCGCGACCGCACCAGCGCCCGGGCCGCGGTGCCGACCACGCCCTCGTGGCTCATCGCCGGGCCTCGCCGTTGCTGGAATCCGAGAAGAACCGCCGGTACCACAGCCGGGCCGCGCGTTCGGCCGGCCCGGCCAGCAGCACCGAGGCCAACTCGGCCGGCAACACCCACGGCGGCTCGTTGCTGCGGGGCCGCTCGATGATCGCTTTGGCGATCGCGTCGGCGGCCTGGTCGGCCGACAACCCGGGGAGCCGGCCCAGGATGGGCGTTGGTTCGATCATCCGGGTCCGGACCAGGGCGAAGTAGACGGAGGTGACCTCCACACCGTCGGCGTGCAGTTCCGGGGCAACGCTGCGCAGCCACCGGTCGAAAGCCCCCTTCGACGCCTGGTAGGCGCCCCACTGCGGCCCCGGCACGACGCGCACGCCGACACTTGAGACGTTCACAATGTGCCCGCGCCCGCTTTCGCGCATGGCCGGCAGGAGTCCCAGCAGCAGCCGGATGGGCCCGAGATAGTTGATGTCGATGGTGCGCTGAAAATCGTGCGGCCGGTCGTATTGGTGATGCAGCGAGCGGCGCAACGACTTGCCGGCGTTGCTCACCAGGATGTCGATCGCGCCGTGCTGCTCGGTGATCTCCTTCGTCAGCGCGCTGACGGCCGCCTCGTCGGTGAGGTCGGTCGGGTATGCGATCGCGCGACCGCCGGCGGCGTTGATCGACGCCGCCAGGTCGTCGAGCCGTTCCTCGGACCGGGCGACCACCAGCGCGGTGGCCCCCGCGGCGGCCAGCCTGCGCGCGGTCGCCTCGCCGATGCCGTATGAGGCGCCGGTGACCAGCGCGGTCTTGCCGGCGACGGCGCGGCGCAGCTTGTCGGCATCCGACACTCGGGCCGGATTGGCCACGTGGTCCGTGACCTTATTGAGGGCCTGCACTATCACGTTCAACTTTGCCGCCGCATTCACTCGGGCCGCGTGTCGAGCGGCGGCGGATGGCTTCACCGTGCGCCCGACTCGTCACAGTTAGCAGACCACATCGCGATCCGGGCCCGCGCCCCGCCCCGGCGTTGTCGCTCCGGGCGGGACCGGCGCCGGATCACCGGCCGCCGCGGCGCCGGATGGGGCGCCCGCGCAAGCGATCTCAGCCCGCAAACCGCAAGGAAACCGGGGTTGTGTGAATTCGCAGTAATTTCCATGCTTTCACCTGTTTAGGCGAGGGGTCGATTGGGCACAATTGCGGCATGATCGCACGTCAAATAGCCCGTTTTGTAGGTCCAGCAGTAGTTGCCGCGTCCGGCCTCGGCGCGTCGGCC